>CAIKAA010000060.1 GCA_903825275.1 uncultured Fibrobacterota bacterium
GTTGGCTTCGGTCGCATCGGCTTCGGTGGAGGTCCACCAGAAAGCGGCACTGCCAGCCGAGTGATTTCCACCACCGGCTACGGTGGGGATCGAGTCGCCGGCGGGCATGGCGTGGAAACCAACTGCATCGGTTCCATTGCCGTCCACGGTTCCCATGGGCTTCCAAGCGATGGACTGGGTCTTGAGCTTCTTGCCAGCGGCGGTATTGGCTGGATCCACCACCGAGAGCATGGTCGTCCACTCGGCATTCGATGGAACGTGCCAATTGTCTGGGCAAAGGCCTTGCACGTTGCTCGGGCTGGAAGCACTGGAAGTCGCGCCGTTCATCACTTGAGCCCAAGTGTACAGGCGACCGTATTTGGTGCAGGAATCCGCACTGCTCTTGTAGCAGGTGCCGATGGGAGTCGAGCCGCTGCCCGCATAGTTCAGGTTCTCGGCCATCCAGGTTTGGCTGCCAATCACCACGGTCTTGTAGGTTTTGCCGGCTCCATCATTGACCGTGCCAGAAGTGGCCTGCCAAGGAATGAACTGGTACAACGCCTTTTGGACCGAGCTGGTGGTTGCCCCGTTCACGGCAATGGCCTTGATCGTGTCGAGCGTGCTCACCGCAATGGGTGCGGAGTACACGGTTGACGCTCTGGTGGGAGTGCTGCCATCGGTGGTGAAGTAGATCGTGTCACCGGCATGGGTGGGGCTCAAGGTCACGTTCTGCGGATTCGAGGGGGTCGAATTGTAGACACCTGCCCCCGGCTTGAAGGTCACCGCCGTGATGGAGATGGTGTACTTCGCACTGTACATCGCGCTGGTTTTGCCGCCCTTCACGGTGATCGCCTTGATCGTCTTCGTCGAGCTCAACCGAACGGTATCGGTGTACAAGGTCGAAGCCGCGGTCGGCGTGCTGTCATTGGTGGTGTAGTAGATGGTGTCCCCTGGTGTGCCGGTGCTCAACACCACCTTCTGGGCGCTGGTAAAGCTGCCCGCCGCAGGTGCAAACACCAACGGAATGGTGTAGGTCGCGCTGGCCACCGCGCTGCTGACTCCATCGATCACCGAGATGGCATTGATGGTCGTCGTCGACTTCACCGGAATGGAGGTGGTGTACAAGGTCGAAGCCCGGGTGGGAGTCGTTCCATCGGTGGTGTAATAGATCGACGAACCAAAGAGGCTTCTCAAGGACACGCTCTGCTGGGCGTTGTAAGTTCCCGCCGCCGGGCTGATGGTGACCACCGCGATGTTGTAATTCGAGACCGACATCACGCTGACGGCGCCACCATTCACGGTGATGGCCTTGATTCTGGTGGTCACGCCGACCGGGATGGCCTTGGTGTACAAGGTCGAGGCCCGGGTGGGAATGGTGCCATCGACCGTGTAGTAGATGCTGTCTCCCGCATTGGTGGGTTTGAGGATCACGCTTTGGGCGCTGACAAAGTCACCAGCCGAAGGACTGAAGGTGACCGTTGCCGTCCAAAGAGTTGGGCCAGTGGCCGTATCGGGGGCCGCCGCGGGGGCCGTCGGGGTCGTCGTGTAGTTGTCGCACGAGGACAGAAAGCCTGTGGCTGCCACCGCGATGCTTGCGAAAAGCGCAAAGGATTTGTTCATGGCGATTCTCTTGTGGGTTGATGTGGGAGCCATGTTACAGGGAGTATCCACGAGTGATGTTGAAGCCCAGCGCCAGGAAGTTGTAATCCAGGGCTGTGCGAGTTCCGGTTTTGGTTTGGGTGTACATGCGGTCTTCCGAGAGGAACGTGCTGTTCGAGACATACAGCTGGAACACGTGTCCTCCGGTCTCGATGTCCACGCCCAGAGCCAAGGCCGGGTCCCAGGTTTTGTCGGTGCCATAGAACATCGGCGACACTTCCCCGGTGATGGCGATGCGCTGGGCGACCTTGTAGCGTCCACCGGCAACGACTCCCAAGGACACTTCCCCGTCGTCGTTGTAGGGGCGGAGTTGACGAGTCACCAAGGTGGGGGAAACTTGCAGCGAAAGGTTGGTGCTGAATTTCCGGGCCAGGATGACCTGATTCACGCTGGAAAACCGACGTTCCATGGTGAGGCTGTAATCCAAGCCATCGTCGGGAGCCGTCATCAAGTAGCCCGAAGAAAACCAGGTGATCGACAACGGAATATTGTCGGTGGTGGTTTGGCGCAAGATCCTGGCCTTCACCCAAAGGTCGGCAGGCTTGCCCTGGTTGGTGGACCGTTCGATTCCGAGATTCAGCCATTCGGTGAAGCCGTAGTCGAGGCCAAGACGGATTCTGCCAAAATCCAGCCCGTAGGCGTTTTCAAGACCTGCCGAATATTGTCCGAAGCGGTGGCTGATGGCCACATTCAAAACGCCCTTTTGGGTCGTTTCGACGCTTTGGCTTTGGACCACGCGGCCGGCCTTGAAGGTGGCCTGGACGGGTTCGTTCGAAGGCGCTGCGGCCTCGAGGACCTTATCAAGATCGTCGGCCTGGACTGAGGCGATGCAAAGCGCGACAAGGAAGAGGGAAGTCTTCATTTTGAAACCTCGGCGGGAAGCCAGGTGAATTTGGAGGTGATTTCCATGCTGTCGGCCAAGCTGGCCATGACGACGGAGGGTTTTTTGATTCCATGGTCGAGCATTTTCACGAAGAATTTCGTGTCGCCGGTCACCGATCCATCGGCGGCCTTCTGCAAATACCCGGTGGTGCGGTAGTGCTTGCCAACGCCATGGACATCAAGAATACCGTCGACGATGACGGTGACCTTTTTGCCCGAGTTGAAGGCTTCGTGGTCCATTCCAAAAAACGTCCCCTTGAAGGACGAGACCGGGAATTTTTCGGACTCCATGTAGTTTTCGTTGAAGTGCTCTTGCATCAGTTTGTCGGGAAACTTGAAGGTCGTGTTGCGCGCTTTGATGGTGACCTTGCCCGAATCCAGGTCCAAGCTCGACACCGCCGTCTGGCTGGTTCCATCGATGTTCATGATGGAAGTGGTCGAGAAAAATTTCACCATTCCATTTTTGGCGATCATGCTTGACGCGCAGGCTGCCGAGATGGCAAACGCTACGACAAATATTGTCTTTTTCACAGTCCTTGCTCCTGCTTGAGCCAAGTGATGAGGGTGATTCTTTCGACCGGTGTCAATTGGTTCGGACCCGGGTAAGGCATGTAGCTAGCTTCGATCGCCGCCTGGGCTGCCGAGGCACTCGCCGAGAGCTTGGCCGAATCGGAGTATCCACCGTGGCAAATGATGCACTTGGCCTCGACGATGGGCGCCACGCTGGAAAACTCCACCCGTCCGACAGAATTTGTGATCGGCTGAGGGGCTGCCGGAGGTGCCGAAGCTTGAGCCTGTTCCAGCCAAGCCAAAAGGTTGGCTTTCTGGCCCTGCGACAGTTGGTCGCCTTGGGGCATGGAACCGCCCTCGATGGTGGCCTGAGCGGCTGCCGCGGCGGCGGCGAGATTGGTGGAGTCAGCGTAGCCGGTGTGGCACCGCAAACACTTTTGCTGGATGGTGGACTGGACACTTGAAAAGGCCACTCGTTCGCCAGGGCCGGCCACTGGCTGGACCGGGCCAGCCAGCGATTCTTCGCTGTCTCCGCAAGAGGCGAGGAAGGCCATTGTCGCGGCAATGGCAACAAAAGCAAGGATCGGTTTCATCGCTACATACTCCTTCTTCGGCGCCAACATGGAACCGGTTCAGTTTGGAATATATAGAGTAAAAGGTGTGTAATTCAAGGATATTCGTGATTAACGGGTGTTTATTTCATCAATAATATGGATTATCGGATATGGTATTCGACAAATTTTGGTATTGAAGCGAAGCTTTGGAAACGAAACCGTTGACCGCAGTTTCTGTTCGACCTCTGTCGAGGTTGTTCTTTGGCGGATCTTTTCATCGATTTGTCAGGGAAATGGGAGAATCCGGCGGCGATTTGAAGAATGTCACGTCGGATTGGCAACAAAAACGACAATAAACTCCAGTGCCTCGTGGCAGTATCCTGCTGGAGTAGGTCGCCGTTCTCGATCTGGTCCACAAGAGGCTTCAGGCTTGGAGCATTCGGAGTGGTTGGTCGCCCCAAGTCTGGAATGGACGGTCAGTCTGGTCGGTGAGGTATCTTTGCCACCCGCTGCAATCGAAGCTCTAGGAGTGGGATTCTGGCGGCCCTTTCCGGGACCGATGTCGGTTCCACTATATAGACAGGTAGATCATGGCGCTTCTTTCGTTCCGAGATGTTTCCTTTCAATTCGGCGGTGTCCCTTTGCTCGATGGCGTTCGTTTCTCCATCGAGCGGGGGGAGCGGGTTTGCTTGACAGGGCGCAACGGAACGGGCAAGAGCACTTTGATGAAGCTGGTGACGGGCGAGCACGAGGTGGACAAGGGCGAAATCCTCCGCGATTCGTCGGTGCGCGTGGCCTTTCTGCCCCAGGACATTCCCGATTTTGTGGGGACTGTGGCGGAAATCGTTCGCGAAGGCGCGAGCCACCACGTCGCCGACGGTGAATGGAAGGCCGAGCTGGAAGCCGAGCGCTGGGTGGAAAAGGCGGGCCTTCCCGCCGAGGCTCTCTTCTCGAGCTTGTCGGGTGGCCAAAAACGCCGCGTCCTGTTGGCCCAGGCTCTTTCCGCCGAGCCCGATCTGTTGCTTTTGGACGAGCCGACCAACCACCTGGACATCGCTTCCATCGCCTGGATGGAAGATGTGCTGCTTTCCTGCGGCACGGCCTTGTTGTTCGTGACCCACGACCGGGCCTTCTTGAAGCGCCTGGCCACCCGCATTTTGGAGCTCGACCGTGGCCGCATGTTCGACTGGGTCTGCGACTGGGACACGTTTTTGGTGCGCAAAGAGGCCATGCTCGAATCGGAAGAAAAGTCGTGGTCGGAATTTGACAAACGTTTGGCGCAGGAAGAAGTGTGGATCCGCAAGGGGTTGAAGGCTCGCCGAGCTCGCAACGAAGGCCGGGTGCGCGCCTTGGAACGGATGCGCCGCGAGCGGTCCGATCGCCGCGAGCGGTCGGGGGCGGTGCAAATGCAGATCGCCGAGGCCGAAAAGTCTGGGCGCAAGGTCGCCGAAGCCAAAAACGTGTCGTTCGCCTACGACGGGGGGCGCCAAATTTTGAAGGGCGTGACCACGGTGATTTCGCGGGGCGACAAGGTTGCCTTGCTCGGACCCAACGGTTCGGGAAAGACGACCTTGCTGCGAGTGTTGTTGGGTGAGCTGACGCCGCAGACAGGATCTGTCCAACTGGGAACGAATTTGGAAGTCCTTTACTTCGACCAGATGCGCGACCAAATTGATCCCGAAGCCACCGTCAAGGACAACATCGCCGAGGGGCGCGAATCGGTGACCATCGGCGGCAAGGCTCGTCATGTGATGACCTACTTGCAGGAGTTCTTGTTCAGTCCCGAAAAGGCTTTGCAGAAAGCGGGTGGACTTTCGGGTGGGGAGCGCAACCGCCTCTTGTTGGCGCGATTGTTCACTCGCCCCGCCAACGTGCTGGTCCTCGACGAACCCACCAACGATTTGGATGCCGAAACCCTCGACTTACTCGAAGAAATGTTGGTGGAGTTCGAAGGCACTGTCCTGTTGGTGAGCCACGACCGCGAATTTTTGGACAATGTGGCGACGTCCGTATTGGCCATCGGCGAAGGCGGCGTGGTCAGCGAACATGTGGGCGGCTGGAGCGACTGGAAACGCGAAGACGACGCCCGCAAGGCGGCTCGGGCGCTGGCCGAGAAGCCCAAGGTAGGGTCGGTTCAAGCCGCCGTCCAGGTCGCACCCCCAAGTCGGAAATTGTCCTACAAGGAATCGCGCGAGTTGGAGGCGTTGCCCGGCCTGATCGAAGCTCTGGAAGGGGAGCAATCAGCGATTGGCGAGGCGATGGCCGAACCTTCCTTTTACCGCAAAAGCCCCGACGAGATCGCTGTAACCAACAAGCGCCTCGATCAGTTGGCCAAAGAGATCGCCAACGCGTATTCTCGCTGGGAAATGCTCGGGGGATAAAATGGTTTAGGGTGGATGACCACCTGGACCAGGTTCTACTGGTTCACATCCGTTTCTCGGAAAGTCTCGGGGTGAACCGTTGTGATTTTCCGGAGAAACGGCTTTGGCGAGCGACGTTTTTGTTGAGGACCATGCTGAAGAAACTAGGTCATGGCTCGGGAATGACGCTTCTCGAATTTCGCGATTGGATCCAGGTCTGGATCGCTTGGATCAGGCGCTCCGTTTCGCGGTCGAAGTCCCCCATTCGTCGGCTCACTCCAGTTAACCCGTTTGATTTGGCGGTTCCTTCAAGCTCCAAGGCGATCTTGCTCAACGCATTGGCCCCCACATTGGCCGAGGACCCTTTGATGCAGTGAAGGGATCTTTCTACCGAGGAAAGATCGCCGTCCTCCAAGAAGCGTTTCAACGCATCGATTTGTTTCGGGAGCTCTGCCAAGTAATGATTCGCGACATCTTGGGTCAAATCCTCGTCCTGGACCAGCCGCATCAGCAAACTCTTGGCGTCGAAAACGGAAATTGTCTGCAAATCCAAGCGTTCCAGGTCGCTCGCTGGGCTAAGGCCGGCCGACTGTTGGGCGTCCTCGTCCTGCGAAAGCCATTTGCCGAGGGTGTGACGGAGTTCCTGGAAAGAAATTGGCTTGGAGATGTAATCGTTCATCCCGGCAGCGAGACAGCGCTCCCGATCCCCGAGCATGGCGTTGGCCGTCATGGCGATGATGGGAATCTGGTGGTCCAACACCTTCGAATGGGAGGATCGGATAAGTCGAGCGGCTTCCAGTCCGCCCATTTCGGGCATCTGCACATCCATCATCACCAGGTCGTAACGGTTGGTTTCCAAGGCGACCAGAGCCTCTAGGCCATTGGAGACGGTATCGGCATCCAATCCCATTTTTCGGAGGATGCCCAAGGCCACCAGTTGATTGGTCGCGTTGTCTTCGGCCAACAAAAGGCGGCCGGATGTTTGTCGCAATGGGTCGATCGCCGGGGTGGGTTCCATGGTCGAAAAGGTCGATGAGCCAAGTCGTTTTTCGAAGGGAACCGTGAACCAAAATTCCGATCCATTGTGGACTTGGCTTTCGACGCCGATGGTTCCTCCCATCAATTCGGCCAATTGTTTGGAAATGGCCAATCCCAGGCCCGTTCCACCGAATTGACGAGTTGTGGATGCGTCGACTTGGGAGAACTTCTGGAAGAGCAGCGGCACCTTGTCGTCGGGGATGCCAATCCCCGTGTCCTTGACGGAAAATCGAACGCAGACCGCAGATTCGGTTTCCGAAACTTTGGTAGCCCGCACGGAAACTTCGCCGTGGTTGGTGAATTTGATGGCATTTGACGCGAGGTTGAGCAGAATCTGTCGCAATCGACCAGGATCACCGCGAAGATTGTAAGAGAGATCCGGTGCGGAGCTGCAATGGAATTCGAGTCCTTTGTTCTGGGCGTTCATCGAAAAGCTGGCGGCGAAGTCACCCAACAGACCCCGTAAGTCGAAGTCGATGATTTCCAATTCGAGCTTTCCCGCTTCGATTTTGGAAAAATCCAAGATGTCGTTCAGAAGGGTAAGTAAAGCCTGGCCGCTGTTGCGGAGAGTCTCGGTGTAGCGACGCTGCTCGTCGTCGAGTCGGGTGTCGAGCAGCAACTCCGTCATCCCGATCACCCCGTTCATGGGGGTGCGGATTTCATGGCTCATGTTGGCAAGGAATTCTGATTTTGCACGGCTTGCTGCCATGGCGGCATTTTCGGCCTGTTGGTGCTTCTCCAAGACCGATAGGTAATCGCTTTTCACCAATCGAATGGCTTCTCCGACCTCGCAGAATGGATGCCCGTCGGAAAATCCCGTCATCGTGCTCGCATTGTTGCATCCCCAGGCCAGCGACCCCAGCATGGAGGTCAGTCGATCGATTTCCGAACGACGCAGGACAAATTCATCGTCCTGCGAAGGCAAAGCCGGATCGGAGGCAAAACTTTCTGGAGACAAATATTGTTCAATCGACTTGAAGCAATCGTTCCTTGATCGAAGGAATTCCAACTTTGTCGGAAATGGTATTGTGTTGGACGCGAAATTCAAAGCGGCTCTTGCCCATGCCGGGACTCCGACCAGGAAATGCTTGAGGACAGGAAATGGCAGTTGATCGAAATGGGCTTTCAATTCCTGCATGTACTTCATCCGAGCGGACATCGATGCCGATTGGATCCTGGTGTAATCCGAGATGCGGATGTACCAAGGTCCGGAGAAATGCCCTTCTTGGAAAATCGAGTCGACCACGGAAAGCATTCTGGGGATGATTTCTGCATCGTTGAAAACTCCAATCGGCTCAAGCAACAAAATAGACTTCAATCCCACCGAGAGTTTAAACTCTCCCAGTCCATCCTTGGTCTGCAGACTCCATTGGGGGCGAGTCGCGAAATCGCGATCGGTGAGCTGGATCGGATTCGGGTGTCTGATTGAGGTTGATCCAAGGAATCCCTGCGCTGCCAATACGGAATCAGAGTACCCCTTCGCCACCCTGACGGGATACCATCTCTTGTTCTTGAGGGCGATGTTCGTGCGATAGATGGTCCGCACCAGCACGTTGGTTCCGTAGATGCAAAATCCCACGCAATGACGGTAGTGTTCGGAAAAATGGAAGGCCGAGTGTTGGCTTCTCACCTCTGAAGGAGGAATTCCCGTCACTCCGGAAAGATCGACCATCTCGACATATTGGCGCCCTCCGGGGAAGGCTTCGGCGACAACTTGGTTGCGCAGATTTTGGAAAGGTGCTTGGGTTTCCAGGGTCCGGCTTCCCGAGGTGAAAATGTCGAGGATCGAATCGCCGATCAACCGAAAACTGATGGTCGTTTTAGGCCCGATCGACACGTCTGTCCACTCAGGGCGTCTTGTGATGGGTAGTCCTGTGACGGAGCAATGACTGGCATGAATTCCTGGGTTTTGATGCACTGCATCAGGGTACCATTCGACACCCTACGGGAATAGATCCAATTTGGCGTGATAGCGGTCGGTTCCATCATTCGGGTTTTTCGGAAGGGGGGTTAGGTAAAATGGGTGGCTAGGTGGCTATGGCTCGGTGGAACTCGAGCACTTGGAGGTGCTCCACCACTTCTCGTTTCGACGACGGTGACTTCCGACAACGGACTCACTCATCGAGGTCATTTGGAAAGGTTTCTTAGAGCCTATCCGTAAATAGCGATTCGCCCTGCGATCGGCTGCAAAGCCGCTGGTCTGCTTCAGGCTCGTTCACCGTAGTTCGGTTCACTACGCCTCGCTCGCCTTCATTGACCAGCAACTTTTCGCTCGATCTCGGA
>CAIKAA010000061.1 GCA_903825275.1 uncultured Fibrobacterota bacterium
CGGCCACGATCCAAGGCGAACCATTGGCGGAAGCGGGAAGCTCGACGACAAAGCCGGCTGTGGAACGAGTGAAGCCAAGGGGGATGGACGCCGATCGCGGCCGGATCCCGATCCCCGAAAAATCAAACTTGTAGATCGAATGCTCTTCCACCACATAGGCGTCCGTGCCGAAATTCAAAAATCCCCGTTGGGCGGTGTCCACCTCCAACCATCCGCCCAATTCGGAATGGGAGAGCCAATAGCGTCGTCCGCTGGTCCCCGCGGAGGTCAGGCTCACGAAAAGTCCATCGGCGAGTTTGTGGATCAGTTTTCCCACCACGTTTCCCGGTTGGACATCCCAGGTTTTTCCCATATCCAACGAGGTCGCCGTGGAGTTCGTTCCTTTCTTGGTGAGAGACCCAGACAGGACCAGCTCGGAGCCCCCGGTGGAATGCGGGGCGAAGGTTAAATACCGAATTTCCGGGGGAAGGTTGATCCGAGTCCAATGGGTGCCATCCGGGGTTCCGCGGATATAACCGGAATCGCGAATCGTGTACCAGATCTTACCATTCCAATCATCGCCGATGGGCCAGGATTTGTCGGGCGGCAAGACGGTCGCAGGCATGTCAAACCAAAGGTTCCAAGTTTTCAATCCGTCTGTGGATCGACAGTAAGAGACCCTTCCGGCGAGCGAATCATAGGCTCCGGCGATCCCATCGCTACTTAAACTGGCACTATTCCCATGGCTGCAACGATCCGGCAAAATGACTGACTTCCAGCCCGAATCAAAGGTCCAGACCGCCGACTCTCCCTCGGTCATGACATAAGCCCCGAGGAGCTCAAACCCCGATCCGATCTGGGCTGGCATTGGAACCGAATCCCACCTTGCTCCCAAATTGCGGGAAACCCAAACCCGACCCGCGGTATCGGAGACTAGCCAAGTCCCGTCAATCATCGTCGCCGCGTCGGCAAGTGCCGGAGCGTGTCCTTGAGGATCGAGAGGCACGGGGACCGAAATCCGGGCTCCGGAGAAGACAAGATTTGACAACAGAAAGAGAGTGTGGATCATGGGGGGCCTCAAGGTGTGACGGGTAGGTTTAGAATCAATCCTAATTCGGATTGTGAAATGTGGAAGGGCTTGGTGGCCGAACTGCCCCCGAAAATATTGGCCCAATGCCAAACCGGGCACCAATAATTTCTAACGTCCTGGATATGAATCTCTTCCGTCTCCATGTGCAATTCCCTTCCAGGGGAGAGATTCCCAGGGATCAGCAGATCCTGTTTTTTGATCCTTCGCGAAAGGCTAATCCATGAAATCCTCCGACCTGATCCGTTGCATGGAGTTTCTGACCGAAGTCGAAAAACTCAAGATGGTCTACCGCCAAAACGTGGTGATCGACGGATCGCGCCGCGAGAATAGCGCCGAGCACTCTTGGCACATCGCCCTGATGGCGGTGGTGCTGGCCGATTGCAGCGACGACAAGGATTTGGATTGGATGCGGGTGACCAAGATGCTCTTGATCCACGACATTGTCGAGATCGACGGCGGTGACACCTTCCTCTACGATGCCGAGGCGAACAAGACCAAGGCCCAAACCGAATTGGCCACGGCAAGACGGGTCTTTGGGATGTTGCCCGAGACACTGGGCGCCGAATTTCTGTCGCTGTGGTTGGAGTTCGAAGATCGCTCCACGCCCGAATCCAAATTCGCCGCGGCCCTGGATAGTCTTCAACCTTTGACGAACCACCTCGCCTCCAAAGGCCAGGGGATCATCCGGCACAAGATCTCCACTTCGCAGGTCATCGAGAAGAAAAAGCACATCGCCGAGGCTTCCAAAGAACTTTGGGAATTTGGCAAAGGGATCATCCAGAAGAGCGAGTCGATGGGCATTTACCTTCCTCCCGAAACCGCTCCTTCTCCATGAACCAAGGCACGGTGCTGGGCCTTTGCGCCTACCTGCTTTGGGGGGTATTTCCGCTTTACTTTCGCTTGCTGCACCGCATCCCCGCCTTGGAACTGGTGGCGCACCGCGTGATTTGGTCGCTGGCGGTGTTGGCCGCTGTTTTGGTGATGAGCCGAAGGTGGAAAAGCTTCCTCCAAAGGATTCGATCCAGACAAATTTTGTCCTTTCATCTGGTGAGCGGTTTGTTGGTCGGGGTCAATTGGCTGTTGTATGTGTGGGGCGTGAATGCCGGGCGGGTGGTGGAATGCAGCCTTGGTTACTTCCTGAATCCGCTTTTGAGCATCGCCTTGGGTGTTATCGTGCTCGGCGAACGGTTGCGACCGGCCCAGTGGGTTGGTGTGGGATTGGCGGCTCTTGGGGTGGGCTTTTTAGCTCTGCGCGCGGGAAGTTTTCCGTGGCTGTCGGTTTGCTTGGCGCTGAGTTTCGGGAGCTATGGCCTGCTGAAAAAGCGCGCTCCCTTGGGGTCGTTGGATGGCCTGTTCGCGGAAACCATGGTCTTGGCTCTTCCTGCCGCCGCCTGGATTTTCTGGAGCGAACGCATTCCTGCGGGACCGCTTCACCAAGCCTCGGCAGCGGAGTGGGCGTTGTTGTTGGGGACGGGATTGGTTACCACCATTCCGCTCTTGTTGTTTTCAGCATCGGCGCGACGGATTCCACTTTCTCTGTTGGGATTTTTGCAGTACCTCACGCCGACCCTGCAGTTCTTGATCGGGGTCTTTTGGTTTGGGGAAGCGTTTGGGCCCGAACGGCTGCACGGATTCGTGCTGGTCTGGGCCGGACTGGGGTTGGTCGCCTTGGATGGCTTGCGCCGGGCACTGTGGCGGCCAGCGAGCCTTTAGGTTTCGCCCAGGATTCCGCACGCTGCGAACCAAAATCATGTCCTACAGATTAGGCACACCAAGATGGTTGCTAAACTTAACCATCCCGCATTATTCTTAGTCCATGAGCATTCCCAATATCTACGAATATCTGGATTTCCGGGCCTGGTTGGGGCAGTGGCACGCCACGCGACAGGCCGAAGATCCGTCCTTCACCCGCACCTGTGTTTCCCACCGACTGGGGCTGCCGCGCACCCGTGGCTACTTCTCGGACGTGATCGCCGGCAAGCGCGTCACCGACACCTTCTTGGAGCGTTTCTGCGAGATCTTGGATCTCTCGAAAGCCGAAGAGAAGTACTTCCGGACGCTGGTGCGATTTGATCAGGCCGACACTCCCGAAGAAAAGGAACTCGCGCTCGATCAGTTGGTCACGGTGAGCCACGCTCCCAGCGTCCAACTCGATCCCGAAACCTGGCGCTACTACCGCGATTGGCGCCACGGTGCCTTGCGCGCCCTTTTGGAAGCCGAAGATCTGGATGAAGCAACCCTTCCCAAAATCGCCGCCAGGTTCCAGCCCGCCTTCACCCCAGGCCAAGCCGCCGAATCCTTGCAGCTTTTGCAGGAACTTGGGCTGGTAACAAAAAATGACGGCGGATTTTTGAAGCCCACCCAAAAGACCATTGCCAGTCCGATCTGGGCGCGCGACGAAGTCTTCCGGTTGCTGCAGGCCCAACAACTCGATCTGGCGCGACAGGCCCTTTCGCGTCCTGGCGATGGGGTCCGGGCGGTGGCGACAAACATGGTTGCCGTATCTGAATCCGCATTGGATAGAATCCGTCAAAGCCTGGAGCGGTTCCGGGGCGAGCTGCGCTCCATTGTCCACCGAGACCAAGGCAAAGCCGACCGGGTCGTGCTGTTGGCCAACATCCTCCTTCCCCTCCACGAGGTCAAAAAGTGAAACATTCCCCCCTCGGCGCCGCCTTGCTGCTTTCCCTGTTTTGGGGCTGCGACCAATCTGAAAAAATTAGCGGAACCAACGACGAAACCACCACCTCGGTGGCCACCATTTTTGGGGCCGATGGCAAGCCTGCTGCCGGAGCCCGGGTGCAGGTCTATGCCGCTCGCGACACCCACACCACGGCCCAAGCGTCGGGATTGGTCGATGTCAACGGCCATGTGGTGTTGGCCTCCATCCCCGCCAAAGGTTGGTACAACCTGGTTGTCCGCGATGGATCGGGCCGGGCCCTTTTGGAAGACTCGTTGCTTTCCGACGGAAACCGCCTCACGATCTTTTCCGACACCCTGCGCCGCACCGGAAAGCTGGTGGGACGGATTCACGTCCAACCGCAAGACCTGCCTTCCATCGCCTGGGTCCAACTGTTGGGCGCCGGTCGCTACGTGAACCTCGACGATTCGGGACGGTTCACCCTCGACTCGGTTCCCACCGGCAAGTACACCGTGGCCGGACTCACACGCGCCCCCCTCTACACGCCCACCTTCCGCGAAGTGCGGATCTTCGCCGACAGCACCGTCGACCTAGGCACCCTCAACCTGATCTACACCGGCATACCCATGGTCACCGGCATCCACGCCCGATGGGATTCGGTGCAGGCCACCGCCACGGTGACTTGGGACAGCGTTGCCACCAGCGGCGTGCTGGGCTATTCCATCTACCGGGGATCTGGCAGCAACCCGGGAGCGATGAGCTTCGTCGCCTATGTGACCGACACCCGAAAATGGATCGACACCCTGTTCCGGGGCCGGATCTATGGGGGAAGCTTGGGGGGAATTTATGACTCGGTGGAGGACCACTTGTTCTACCGCGTGGTGGCTGTGACCAACAAAGGCGATGGTCCCACCAGTTTGCCGGATTCGGTACAGGTTCGCAGTCCCATTCTGACTTCGGCCTGGTCGCCGAACTGGAACAGCGCCCCACTCCCCATCGGCGTGGGGGCCATTGACTCGTTGGGGAGCAGCCTAGCCGTTTTGCTATACAACGACACCGCCACGGAGCTTTGGACCAGTCCGGACGGGAGGAATTGGAGCCTGTTGAAAAACTTCTCTCGCTTTGCAGATCCGGTTTTTTGGAAAGGCTCGATTTGGTGGACCACCAACCATGAAACCAAGATCATGGACACTTTGTTCACAAATTGGTACAACGATGTCTACGCGGTTTCCCTCATCGATTCGGTGGTGATCCACCGGTTTGACGGATCGAAAGTTGACTCCGTGCGGATCCAGGTAAAGGGCGACAGTGTCACCAGTGGAACGTTGGCGCCTATGGGGAATGCACTGGCGATGCTCGAAACCCAAGCTCGATACAATCAAGCTTCAGATATGGGATATAGCGACTTCGGGATCGCCTGGTCCACCTCGAATGGATCGTCCTGGAGCCAAAGCACCGACCCCGAATCGGCTTGGTGGGTTCGCATGAACCGGTCCAGATATTATTCAAACAACTTGTGGAATATTGCCCAAATCAGTGTGACCTTCGGCCCAAAATTTCCAGTCTTTCTATATGGAAGCGATTCTACGGCCCTTTGGACCAGCCCGAACCTCCTCAAGCCCACCGGACTTGAAGTTGGACAATATCCGTCGGGGGCGATCGCGACCGTGCTTCCAGCCATCAGTGCCTTGACCGGCTTCGACAGCACCTTGGTTTTCCTCTCCCGGAACAATTTTTCCCCTGGCCTGCGCTGGGCGCCATTGGCCATCCCAACCCAATGGCATGAAATCCAGAAGCCCAGTCCGAACCTCCAAGCGGTTCAGATCTGGCGCGGACAAATTCTGACGCATGACGGCAAAACGCTTTGGATGGCTCCGATCCCCCTCCATCCCTAAGAAGCGACCTCGACCTTCGCGATGGCGGTCACAGGCCATCGTGAGGGGTCGCTCTAGGATCCGACGAATTGTTGATGAAAAAATGACCTCTGGACCACACGGTCTGGAGGTCTTTTTCCAATTAGGTTTCCTCCATGCCTTCGGCCTTTGGACATGTTCTGGTTCCCCTCTCCCTTCGCGCTTGCCTCGGGCCGAAACGGATGGGATTTCGGCTCGCCCTATTTTGCCTCGTTTCGTCGGCCATCCCCGATTTGGATGTGATCAGTTTCGTGTTCCGGATTCCGTATGGATCTCCCTGGGGACATCGAGGTGTCTCGCATTCCCTGTTCGCCGCCTTGGCTTGGGCCTTGGGCGCGATGATCTTTGCGAAATGGCTGCAGGCGCCGCGCGTGACAGTTTTTGTTCTTGCCTGGATCTCGACCACATCGCACACCTTGTTGGATGCCCTGACCAACGGAGGCAAAGGCGTCGCCCTGCTGTGGCCATGGTCCTCGGAACGGTTCTTCTTCGGGTTTCGACCGATCCAGGTATCACCCATTGGGTCCAGGTTTTTTAGCGCCCAAGGCTTGCAGGTGCTGGGATCAGAAATCTGCTGGGTGGGGATCCCGAGCATATTATTGGCGTTTGTTTTGATTCTCGCTCGTCATCTTGGGAATCGGGCGCGGCGTGAAACGTGACCGATGGTTTTTGCACAGGAGCGATCGCCGAAACTGAAGACGCAAGATTCTAATGCGCTAGGCGCAAATCCCGCCCTTGGAAATAAATGATAAACGTGGAAACTCCCATGAATCCGGTCAGAGCCAATCCAACCGGAAGAGCCATCCAATGGTCTTTGGCGAGATAGGTGAACAGTCCCATAAGTCCGATCGTGTAGAATCCCAAAATCAGGGCGAACATGTAGTGCATCCAAATCACGCCCACCGTAACGAAGCTCGCGAGCAAGGGGTGACGGTAGGAAAGTTCCCTCATATGGGTACCAAACCAGCCTTGGAAAATGGTCCACTCCTTGCCCACCCGACGCGCCAAGGCCTTGCGCCGGGAAGGTTTTTTCAACGCCCCAGCAAGCGTGATCACCGCCAAAACCAAAACATGTTGGGAACTCATCGGGGTGGCCCCCAGAAGTGCGTCGAGCATTGGTGTTTGCAACAGGTGGTCCATGAGGTCCGCTCCAGGTCGGTGAGGTGATTTCAGGAATGAGCTTGTATGAGCACTTGTACTAGTGTACACATATTTGTCCCGTTCCGCAATCCAACCATGATTTTGGGATTCCCAGCGCGGAATCCTCCCGTCACCGCCAAACTCTGTAGTTTGCAAGTATGTCGCAACGCCCAAAAATCCACACCCTTGGTGAACTCCAGTCCTCCCCTTGGCGCAGTCGCTCGGTCCGCGGCGAGATCCGCGAGAATTTGCTCCAGCGCCTGCGGACCAAAGAACGTTTGTTTCCCGGTCTGCACGGCTACGACGACACCGTCATCCGCTCGCTGGTCCACGCGCTTTTGGCGCGCCACGATCTTTTGCTTTTGGGACTGCGCGGTCAAGGCAAGACCCGGCTGTTGCGACAGCTTCCCAGCTTGTTGGACGAGTGGATGCCGGCGCTATCCGGCACCGAATTGCGGGAGGACCCGCTGGCCCCCATCACCACCCAGGGGCGGCGCTTGGTCAGCGAAGGCGGCGAGGACACCCCAGTGGAGTGGATCCACCGCGAAGAGCGCTACCGCGAGAAGCTGGCTACGCCCGACACCTCGATGGCCGATCTGATCGGCGATGTCGACCCGGTGAAGGCGGTGTCCCAAGGTCTGGGATTCGGTCACGAAGAGGCGGTCCAGTGGGGGATTATCCCGCGTTCCAATCGCGGGATCTTTGCCATCAACGAACTTCCCGATTTGCAGCCGCGGATCCAAGTGGGTTTGTTGAATCTTTTGGAGGAGCGCGACCTCCAGATTCGCGGCATCCCGCTGCGCCTGGACCTGGATGTTTTGTTCGGCTTTAGCGCCAACCCCGAGGATTACACCCAACGCGGCAATCTGATCACTCCCCTCAAGGACCGGATTGGAAGTCAAATTCTGACGCACTATCCCAAAGACCTTGAAACGTCGCAGCGGATCACCGATCAGGAAGCCTGGACGGGTCGCGAAGGCGTGACCGTGCGGGTGGGCGACCCGTTGCGCCAGGTGGCCGAGCGGATCGCGTTCGAAGGCCGGGAGCTGACCGATTTTGTGGATCCCCGTTCCGGCGTCTCTCAAAGATTGTCGATCACGGTTTTGGAAATCGTCCACAGTGCGATCGAGGCTAGGTGCGCGACCTTGGGGACAAGCACGGGCCAAGCGCGGCTGGTGGATTTGTTCGCGAGCCTTCCGGCGATCACGGGGAAGCTGGAGTTGGTGGTGGAAGGGGAGCGGGAAGGGGCCCTGGCGGTGGCCCTGACCTTGGTTGGTAAGGCCTGCAAATCCTTGTTCGACGAAACCTTCAAAGACCCCTACGACAAGCGACGCAAGGACCCGACTGAAAATCCCGACCATGCGGTGGTGGGCTGGTTCGAATCGGGAAATCGGCTGGACCTTTCGGACAATCTCGATGACGAAGACCATTGGGCCTCGCTGGAAAATGTTCCCGGTTTGGAACAGGTGATGCAAAGCCTCGCTCGCGATCCGAAATGGAGTCCTGGACAGGATTTGTCTGCCTGGAAGGAGATCTTTTTGGAAGGATTGCACCAACACGGCCGCCTCTCGCGCGACCTCCACGACGGAAAGCTGGGCTTTGGCGACGTGATGTCGGGGATCCTGCGGTGAATAGGGGCCAAGTGAGGAAGAAGGGTCGGTCGTGATCCTCTCCTACGGGCCAGCTCGGGCGGCCGAGCCCGAAGCCAAGATCGACTGGCGCGACCTGTTCAGCCAGCTTTGGTTGCGAGCCAATGGCGATTTGGACTTGGTGATGCAATGGCTGCGGGAACTGGCCGAAAGATACGGATTACCGGGAGACGGGCGCAGCTTCGAGGAGCTGCTCGACGAATTGGAAAAAATGGGATTGTTCCAACGCGAGCGCGGACAATTTCTGGCAACACCTCGCGGTCGGCAGGCGGTGCGCGATTCGGTGTACGACCGGATTTTTACGGGCCTGGGCAATGGACTGTTGGGCGGACACGGATCGGTGCGGACCGGACCGGGGCCTGAACGCCAGCCATCGTTGCGCGATTGGCATCCTGGCGACGAGGTGCGCGACATCGACTGGACTTCCAGCCTTCGCAACACGATGCGCCGAGGCGCCGCTTTGGGCGATCTGGAGGAACAGGATCTCCAAGCCTGGGAGACCGAGGCGAGCACGAGTTGCTCGACGGTTTTGATGATCGACGTCAGCCATTCCATGGTCCTGTACGGGGAGGACCGGATCACCCCGGCCAAGATGGTGGCCATCGGCCTGGCGGAATACATCCGTCGCCGCCACCCCCGCGACTCCCTGGACGTGATCGCGTTTGGGGACGAGGCCTGGAGGATCCCCACCGCCTCGATCTCGGAACTGGCCGTGGGACCCTACCACACCAACACCGCCGATGGCTTGCGCTTGGCGCGCGAGATCCTGCGCAAGCGACGGGCCGCCAACCGGCGTATTTTGATGATCACCGACGGCAAGCCCTCGTGCATTTTCGACAAGGGGAGGCTTTACAAAAATTCCAATGGACTCGATCCTCTAGTCGTGGAGCGCACTCTTGCCGAGGGTCGACGCTGCTTCCGGGAAGCATGTCTTGTCAGCACCTTCATGATCGCCAGTGATCCGTATTTGGTGGAATTCATCGAGTTGTTCACCCGAGCGGTCCAAGGCCAAGCCTTTTACACCGGGTTGGATCGGCTGGGCGAATTCGTGTTGCGCGACTGGGCGTCCAACCGCAAACGGCGGATTTAGCTAGGTCTTCCTCACCCCTTCAAGAGCTTGAAGGCGTGGGCCCATTGGTTTTGGATAAAGCCGCGGGCGCACCAAAGTTGGCAAAGGGCTTCGATGGGACGTGCAGAGGCGGCCTTGCCCATGTCTTCGGATTCCCATCCAAAGGAATCCAGGATGGAGACCACCAGGTCTTTCGCTTCGGAATCGTTCCCGCAGATAAACATCGTGGGCTTGCCGCCCGGCAGTGCCGGATCGATCATCAACCCATTGCCTACTGAATTGAATGCCTTGACAAATTTTGCCTCGGGGGCCAAGGCCTGTAGGCGCTCCATCAGGGACTGATCGGGATTGGTGAAATAGCTCAACACTCCGTCAGTCGGGGGAATGTCGGCGATGGGATTGGTCGTGTCGATCACCACCTTTCCTGCCAAGGCGCGACCGAGATTTTTCACGACCGCTTCGGCGGCGGTGCCTTTCACCGCGAGGACAATGATTTGAGCTGCCGCGACGGCCTCTGCCATGGGTGAAACAGGAATGCCGGTCTCGGCGGACAAAGCCGAGAGTTTGCTGGGAGTCCGGTTTCCCATTTGGATGGGGTAGCCGTGCGCTTGAAAGCCTTTGGACAGAATCTGCGCCACTTGGCCGGAACCGAGAACGGCGATGCTGGGCTTGGTCATGGAAACATCCTTGGGTGGTAGGTTTGGAGGTCGAGGAAAAGAGAGGAAAGGAGGAAATACAAAAGCCAAGGACCCAAGGGATTTGGGCGGTTTGCTCAAGGAGGGAATTCATTGCCTTTCGGAGACTCCATTGATTGCAGAAGCCTCAAGAGTTAGGGCTTAACAGATTCATTGACCTGTAATAGGTTTTTTCCAAGATGGTCCGAAATACCGTGTCCCTGGTTGGAGTCCAACGCATCTCCTTGCGCTCCTTTCCGCAAGGAACCCTGGCAGCGGAGACTTGCGCCGTGTCGTTTCCCCGCTCCCCAGGGTCCCAACTCCGTTCCGGAATCTTGGAGTGAACGGCAACGCGGCAAGGGTTGTTGAGTCCCACATGTTTTCAAACCGTTTCGCAGCTGCACCGGACGAACGGATGTTTGTCGTCGGAGGATTGTGTCATGAACTTTGATTCCCGTGGGGCTGCTCTTGCCCTAGCGATCGGCTTGGGGCTTTCGGGTCCCAGTTGGGCCCAAGCATCCAACTCTTTGCCCGTCCCAAGTAACCTCTCCTCGATCGCCACTTCCCCAAGCAAGGTGGCCACCAAAGAGAATCTTCCGGTAGTGGCCATCACGACCTTGGAATCGAAGGGTGGAGTGGACCCCAGCGAGGTCAGCGTGATTGCCGACAACCTTGCGGTGCAGCTTCAACAGTCGGGCGCGTTTCGGGTGATGGAACGCTCCCAGATGGAGAGAATTCTCAAGGAGCAGAACTTCCAGCAAAGCGGTGCTTGCGACGGGAGCCAATGCGCCGTGGAAATGGGCAAACTTCTGGGCATCGACAAGATGGTCCTGGGATCCGTGGGGCGCGTGGGCCAACTCTATTCCCTGAGCCTTCGCCTTGTGGATGTGGGAACCGGCGAGGCAGTCCGCACCACCGCCCGCAACAAAAAGGGAACCATCGAGGATGTATTGACCGATCTTCTCCCGCTGGCGTCCGCCGATTTGACGAAAAATTCCAGTCCCAAATCCGAGCCATCGACTCCCTTGGCGACCAAAACAGCGCAGGAGCCGACGCCCACTGAACCAGTGGAGAAGCAGAAATCCAAAACTCGCCTCTGGCCTTGGTTGGTAGGGGGCGCAGTGGTGGCTGGAGGCGGCGTGGCTGCCGTCGTGCTCCTTTCAGGAAAGTCGTCGACGTCCTCCTCCGGCGAAACACCCCCGCCGGCGACCGAAAACCACTTTCAGGTATCCTGGTGATCGCCATGAAGACAAATTCCGTCAGGATCGCTCTTTCCCTCTTGGCGGCTGGTCTGTTTTCCTGCCAGGATTCAACCTCCCCCTCGTTGGCTGCGGAATCGGAAACACCATCCTTGCAATTGGTCGCCCGCCTGACCAATGCGATGGGCGGGGATAGCATTCCCAAGGCCGACACCCTGCACTTTCGCTACTGGATCAACAAGGGAGTTCAGGTCGAAGCTTCGGTTCCCTGGACTGCTCACCACATCGATTTCGGTCTTGTGCAGGCGGGCGACTCCATCCACTGGCAGGCCACGGGCTACACGTGGACCAGTGGACAGCGCATCGTCGTATGGGCATCGAGTCTTTTGAATGCCCTGGCCAAAGCCAGCGGAAACGCTCCGGTCTTTACCCTAGAAACACCGGTGGTGGCGAAAAATTTTGTCTTGCCATCCGCAGTGCCCTCCTTCACGACAGATAGTTTGGGGAAGGTGAACTTGGCCTACCGTGATTCGAACTACCTGTTCAAGTTCACTGTTCCCCCCTCGGTGGTGACGGTGAGGGTGAACGGCGAACCCTTGATGCCCCACAATAGCGTCTGCAGCTTGTCGGTCCAGCTTGCGACGGGATCGAAAATCATGAGGGTGGACTTGACCGATAACCTCGGCGCGATGGCGGTGCAAAGCTATACGCTGGTGAGACCGGAAGCTTTGCCCCCCGGCTCGGTGGATTCGGGATCGACGGCCGAGTTCACCACGCCATCGACCGCGTCCTCCACAGTTCCCTACGGCACCTCCGAATTGACTGTGACCGTAAAGACAACCACAAATTCGACTTCCTTAAAGACAAGTTCTGTCGATTTGAATGGCGTGAAGATGGTCAAAGGTGACAGCGTGACTTGGACGCTTTTGGTGAGCGATCTCAAGGTAGGAGTGGATACCATTCTCACCGCCACGCCGTACGTGGGTGGGACGAAGGGAACTCCCGCGATCGTGA
>CAIKAA010000062.1 GCA_903825275.1 uncultured Fibrobacterota bacterium
GATCTTCTTCCCGCGCCTCCAAGGCGGACGGCGAGAGGGTATCAGAATCTGTCGAGGGAGCCGGGGCCATTCCTTCCAGGCATTGCAGGATGGGTTTGTCGTACTCGTCGACAAGGACCACGGGGCGCGGACCGCGACGAGAAAGTTCGCGAAGCAAATCCCGGAACAACTCCCAAGCGGTTCCTTCGTCAAGGGAAACTCCCAGACGCAAGGCTTCAGCCTGGACTTCGCTTTTTAGAGCCTTGACCAACACGCCGCGATCTTGGAACTTGCCGGCCCCTAGGCTGATCCGCACCACCGGATGCTTCTTCTTCCAATTCCAGTGGGAATGGATCCAAAGGCCTTGGAACAGCTCTTCGTTGCCTTCGTACAACTCTTTCAAAACACTCACCAGAAGCGATTTCCCAAACCGGCGCGGTCGCGACAGAAACACGGCGGTGCTGTGAGTCACCAAGCGATGGATCTGCTCGGTTTTGTCCACATACACGCAGCCGCGCTCGCGTAATTGCGCGAAGTCCTGGATGCCGACGGGTAGAGGTGGCACAGCCATGGTTGGGGAAAAGGTAGGAATTGGAGGAGATGGGATTGGTCTTCCCAGAGGGGGCAACGGGATTGATTTGGCTGGGGTGGGCGCTTTGCGTCAGCGGGCAACAAAAAGGGCCAACCTCCGCTTTGGAGGCTGGCCCAAGAAGCCATCCTTGTTGGGAAGACCTATTTCTTCGTCGTGGTGTCGGCTGGAGTGGTCGTGGTGGTGGTTGTCGAGGTGACGATTCCGCCACTGGTTTGGGGGCGACGGATGAGCTGGATTCGATCGAGTTCAAAGGTTCCTTCGACGGCTTTGAGTCCGGCGACGACCGCATCGGGATAATCCGGTTCGATGGGTTGGTGGCAATCCCCGCAATAGACCGGACCAAAGGTTGTGTAGGTGTATAAGGAATCACGGGTTCCGGGACCAGGGATTTTGAGGACTTTTATCGTGTCCGTCGTGTCCTTGAAATCCATCACCCATTCGCCATGGGTGATGGCCGAGAGACCGGGCTTGTTGGTGCTTGGTTGGATGACCGACCAGCGGAAATTGGTGATGTCGCCCTTGTTCCAATGGTCAAGATCGGCTTCCCAGACCCAACGAGGTTTCCAATCCTTATTGTGGGCGACTTGACCTTGGAATTTGGTCAATCCGTACGAGATCATTCGGCCAGAGTCCGGATAGCCTCGGGCGGACATCCCGGGGTCGTAGAACGGCAAGCCGGTGATGATCCAGTAGGATTTGGGCTTGGAGGAGGTCGAGTCGCCAACGACGGTCTCTTGATAGGCATTGCTGGAGGCATAGAACGCGTTGTAGTCCACGATGAACTGTTTCCAAGTCGTGCCAATGGTATCCACATACCGGAGGAAACCATCGGTGTAATTGCCATTTTGCTTGTCATTCCCTTTTAGGACAATTTCGGTCACAAAGGGCACCGTGGCCAGAGTCGTGGCTCCAGAGGGCTTCCAACGTGCCCAGAAACTGATCCGGTAGGTTTCTCCCGTCAGGCTTGAAGGCACGGCCACGGAATAGCCTGCCATGCCGGGACCCCTGCGGCCATCGGAAATCCGCTGCGAACCTCCGTCGGGGATTTTGAGGGAAATATGGCCGTTGTAAAAGGCGATCTGCTTGTTCCAATCCGCTTCGAGGACGTTGGCCTTGGTTTCCATCTGATTGGGGATCCCGGTGTTCACGCAGTTCCCGCAGGCCCAATATTTCCAATTGGTTCCGATCGGATTGGTCAAGCTGTTTTGTTCGAAGTCGTCGACGAGCAGGGTGTCGCCTTCGATGATGTAACGGCGCGAGTCGGCGACCGAATTGGCCCAGCCGCTGCGCACTGCGACCACGCGCAGCCACTGGCTCTTTTGGAGAAATAGCGTGTCGCCAGGAAGCTTCTTCTGGGTGGTGCCGGTGGGGTTGTTGGACACGTCCCAGGCGGGTGTCGTGCTGTCTCGCGTGACAAAAAACGTCACGTTTGGCGAGCGAGTGCTCAGTTTGACCCACTGGTAGCTGCGGTAAATTCCGGAGTCCGGAGCGAAGACGATTTTGGCCACCTTGAAGGTGTAGTTGCCCACCGAGACGTCGCTGGAATCCCAGCCAACCTTGCACCCGATGGCCTTGACCGTCACGCTGGAGTCGAGTTTGAGCAGCGAGTCGGGGTTGTATAGCGTCGAACCGCAGGTTGGGGAGGCTCCATTCACCGTGTAATGGATCTTGGTCCCTGCGGCGGAATCGGTGATCGACAAAATTTGGGTGGTGTCGTAGTTGCCGGTGCGGAAGCCCAGGGTGGGGGTGGCCACTTTGAACTTGTAAACCACCGAATCCAGCTTGCTGGAGGTCCAACCGGGAAGCATGGCGATGGCCTTGACCGTGACATTGGAGTCGATCAAAAGCGTGTCTCCCGCCTTCAGGGATTGGTTGGTGGGGAGTGAGCCGTCGGTGGTGTAGTAGACCGGCACTCCCGAAGGGCTCTTGATGTTCAAATACCGTTGCGAGGTGTAAGTCCCGCTCTTGACCGAAAAGACCGGGCCCAAGGCTTTGAGCTTGAGGCTCGTTGTGCAAGCCGGGCTGGAATTGTTGCCGTTGAAGGATTTGGCAATGACCGTTTCACTGGACTGGACAAAGATGCTGTCGGTCCTGGAGTAGATGTACGAGTCGCGGGTGGGGTCTCCGCCGTCCGTGGTGTAGCGGACCGTGTCACCCACGCCAAATCCGCCGATGGCAATTTTTGACACGTTGGTGAAGCTGTCGAGCCGGTTGGTGCTGAAATACGGTCGCCCAAGGGTCTTGCCGATCAAGAACGTGATCGTGTTGGTGTCCGAATAAACCACGCTGGTCCCGGACCGGCGCATGGAAATGGCGCGGAAGGTGGTGGTTCCTTTGATCGTCTTCGTGTAGCCATTGGCTACTTGAGGATCGGAACTGAGGATTTTCGAGGCAGCCCCATTGGTGGTGTACCGGATGCTGTCGGTGGCAAGGTCGGTGGTGTTGAATTGGACCGTGACAGAATCGGTGAAATCCGTTTGGCCAGCCTGCCCACTGGTTGCTTTGACGAGAGGGGCTCCCAGCATGCGCGTGATGGACACAAAGTTGGTGTCGGTTTTGGAGCCTGCTTTGGTGACCACGGTGTCTTTGGTGATGCCAACGGCTAGATTGGTCACCTTGTAAGAAAATTCGCCGTTTGTATAAGCGGTGGCAGCAATTCGATTGACGGTTGCGGTGACTCCGGTCTTGGAGGCCGGCTTGAAGCGCAAGGTCAGGGTGGCGACCTCATTGGGAACGGTGGTGTCCAAGGAATACGGCGAGATCATCGTGATCGTCGGATCCGCGCTGGTCGATGGCGTGGTGTTCGTGCTGGATGTGTCCGTCGCGTTGTTGTCCGGTGGCGGGCTGCTGGTGCTGTCGCAGGAGACGATCGCCATTCCAACCAAAACCAGGGCCAAGGCCCCTATTGTCGTTTTCTTCATCGCACCACTCCTGTTCGGGAAGGAAGACGGTCGCTTGGGACACAGATCTTCACCATACGCATTCTAGGACCATAAATGACGACCCGTCAAGGAGTTACGTAGACAAACATTTTCCTTTCATCGGATCGTAAATGCGGTTTTGATCGACATCCGCCCTTCGAGACGCCCATTTCATGGGCTCCTCAGGACGAGCGGCATTCGGGAAGAATGAATTTCAAAGCAGAAACAAATTGTCGCGATGGACGGCTTCCTGGGGGACCGAACGGCCCAACAGTTCCGAAAACTCGCCCGAAGGGTGGCCGGCGATGTGGGTGAGTTCGGCGGCGCTGAAATTGGTCACGCCTCGGGCGACGGCCCGACCGCGGAGGGTGGTCATTTCCACCACGGTCCCGGCGGCAAAAGAACCGACCACCTTGCGGATGCCGGCGGGCAAAAGCGAGACCCGGCGCTGGGTCAAGGCCGCGACGGCGCCATCGTCCAGTACCACTTTGCCTTTGGGGGTCGAGACAAAGCGAATCCAGCGTTTGCGCGAGCCCAGCTTCTGTCCACAGGGCAAAAACAAGGTTCCCACCGAAGAACCCGCCAAAATTTGAGAAAGGCTCGCGGTAAAGCCGTTGGCGATCACGCAGGCGCTGCCCGATTCGGTGACCGTCTGGGCGGCCAGGATCTTGGTGATCATCCCCCCGGTGCTGGCGATCGAGCCCTCGCCACCGGCCAAGGCGGCAATCTCGGGTGTGACTTTTGCCACGATGGGGATCAAGGTCGCCGCGGGATCGGTCTTGGGGTTGGCGGTAAACAAGCCGTCGATGTCGGAGAGGATGACCAGCACGTCGGCTTCCAAGAAGTGGCAGACGTCGGCCGACAGGCGGTCGTTGTCGCCGACCTTGATCTCGGCGGTCCCCACCACGTCGTTTTCATTCACGATGGGCACCACGCCGTGGCGCAACAGGGCTTCGGTGGTGCGCCGAATGTTTCCAAATCGCTCGGGGTCCCGGAAATCCTCGGCGGTGAGCAGGTATTGGGCGACTCCCACTCCGGCGCGGGAAAAAGCCTCGTCATACGCGTGTATCAAGCGGATCTGGCCCACGGCCGCGCAGGCCTGTTTTTCGGCCAGTTGCTTGGGTTTGGTCGCGTGCCCCAAAATTCCCATTCCCACACCCACGGCCCCCGAGGTGACCAAAACCACTTCGCGTCCCTCGGCGCGCAGTTCCAGGATCTGATCGACCACGTGTTGCAGCTGGTCGGGGGCAAAGCCCCCCTTCTCATGGGTCAGCAACCGCGTGCCCACCTTCACCACGACCCGTTTGGCCTTGGCGAGCAATGGGCCGCGAAGGCTTGGATTCACGATGCCTCTCCGTGCAAGATGGCGGCGGCATCCAGGGCTTCGAAGCGTTCGTCGAACAAGGCCTTGCCCACGATCACGCCTTCCAATCCCGCATGGTTCAGGCGGTGGGCGGCGCGCAAATCCTCCAGACAGGAAATGCCTCCGGACACGATGGTCTGCAGACCGGTGGCTTCGGCAAAGGCGAGGGTGGCGGGAAGATTGGGGCCTTGCAGCATTCCGTCCTTGGAAATGTCGGTGAACACGCACGACACGATCCCAAGGGCGCGCATGGCCTTGCCCAAAAGGACCGCGTCCATCCCCGAGCCTTCTTCCCAGCCCGAAACTTTGACGATTCCGTCGCGGGCGTCGATCCCCACGATCACGCGGTCTGGCCCAAAGCGTTTCAGCATGGCCTCGACCACGGTGGGGTCCTTGACCGCGATGGTGCCCGCAATCACGCGGCTCACTCCCCATTCTTCCAAGGCGCGGGTGGCATCGTCGATGCTGCGAATCCCACCACCGAGTTCGGTCGGACAAGAAACGGCTTCGACCATTTGCTTGACCGTCTGGCCATTTTTCGCGCTGCCTTCAAAGGCCGCGTCCAGGTCGACCAGATGGATGCGGTCGGCACCACTGGCCGCCCACCGCTCGGCGATTTCCCAAGGAGCCAGGGAATACACGGTTTTTTGGGTCTTAAGACCTTGGACCAAGCGAACGGCACAGCCGTCCATCAGGTCCACAGCGGGTAGAAATTGGAGTCGACGAAGGTGCATAAGCCAACAATAGGACAAAAAGAGTGGGAAACAAAAAGGCCGGAACTGGGTTCCGGCCTGGATTTGATGGATTCTACTACTTGATCGCCTTTATTTCGTGGCGGCCTGTTGTTCCTTGGCGCGTTGCGCTTCGTTGGAACCAGGGCAAGACTTTTGCAGTCGAGCCCAAGCTTCATCGCGCTCGGCAAGGCCGCTTTGGCGTTCGTGGGCCAGGCCCAGCTTGAACAGCGAGGCACAGCGTTGCGAATCCTTGGGGTAATCGTGCAACAATTTCCCGTAGAGGGTGCGGGCTTCGTCCCAATTGGATTGGGCAAAGCGGCACTCACCCATTTTGAACAAGGCCTGCGGTGCCAGCGTCCCCGACGAATCATGGGCAGCCACATCCGCAAAACCACGGTAGGCCAAATCATAGCGCCCCCGATTGAAGTCATCGGTGGCGGTTTGGAGTTCCGATTCCAAAGGATTGGCACCGTAGGATCCCGCCGATTTGGAGGTGTCCTTGGGCGACGATTTCTGGGCGGCATACTGTTGCTTGATCTGGCTCAGGTGGCGATCGATTTCCGTCATCCGAACCTGATTGGCTTCCAATTGGGCCTGAATCTTCTGCATTTCCCCCGTAAGCAGCGCAATCGAAACCTGAAGATCGGCACGGGTGCGGCTGACCTCGTCCCCCGATTTCAAACCGACTTGGGAAAGCCGTTGATTGACCGCTTGCACTTCCAACCGCGTGGTATCGACCTTACGGTTGACCACGGCGATCTCGGAGCGAGTGTCCCGGATGTTGGCATCGATCATCTCAAGGTGAGAGCACCCCCCGCCGATCAGCGGGAAGAGGCTCAGCGCGAGAAGACAGAACCTTCGGTTCAGTGGATTTCTCCGGGAACGTCGTCACGGCGGTCCTTGGACCACACACCATCGTCTTCCCCGTGTCCAGCCTTCTCTTTGCCGTAGGAGACGGTCTTGAGCTGCTTGGAGGAGACTCCATAAGCTTCCAGCCACTTCCTAGCGGAGGTCGCACGGCGATCGCCCAAGGCTTGGTTGTACTCGGTGGAGCCGCGCTCGTCGGCGTTGCCTTCGACGGTCACGAACAATTCCGGATACTGCTTGAGGATTCCGCCAATTTTGGTCAGGACGTCCTTGCCTTCCGGCTTGATCGTCGATTGGTCGAGATCGAAGTAGATCGGCTTCAGGGCTTCGGCCATCAGGCCCTGCAAGCGAGCCCGACGCTCGGCAACCGTGTCGCGCGGCGGCGGCGGCGGTGGTGGGGGCGGCGGGGGCGGCGGCGGCGGTGGGGCCACGACCACGGCCGGTGGCGGTGGCGGCGGCGGTGGGGGAGGGGCTGCGACCTCTTGCTTTGCGCAAGCGTTGAGGATCATCGCTGCACCAAGGGCGGTCAAAGTAAGGGCTTGTTTGCGGTTCATGAATACTCCTTGAGGAGGGCGGCACCCCCAAATTTCCAACGATTGACCGTTAAGAACCAGGGTTCCGATGACTCAGAAATGATAGATACTTGATTCTGCTTCCATCGGCCAGTCCCCTAAAGGCAATATGTTTTCTGACCGACCCAGGGAAGGTCGGTTTTTGGGGTCAGCGTGACCAGGCTGGTTGGGTTGCGTCCGAAAAAAACGTCAATTGACGCGGCTGGGTGCCGTCGGCATTGCAGGTCCATAGATCGGACTTTTGGCCATTGTGTCGAATGAAGATCAGGTGGCGCCCATCCGGAGACCATTTGGGTTGTTCACCCTGCCCAAGCCACTTTTCGTCATTGCCTTCAGGAGAAATGGTCAGAATCTGAAACTCCCCGACTTGGCGGGCAAAGGCGATGCGATCCCCCATCGGGGACCACGAGGCTTGGTCGTTGTAACCACCCACCCAAGTGATCCGGTGCAGGTTGGATCCCTCGCGGTCCATGGCATAAACCTGGGGAGACCCGGTGCGATCCGAGGTGAAAGCGATTTCGTAGCCGTTCGGCGACCAAGTCGGCGAGACTTCCAAGGCCGGCGAATAGGTCAGCCGCACCGCAGGGCCATTGGGCGGTGACCGGAAGATTTCGGTCTGGCCATCGAGGGAAACGGCCAAGGCGATTTCTCCATCGATGGGGGAGGCCGATGCGGAAATCTGCATGCCGGGGGCTGAAGGGAGGAAACGCGTCGGCTTTTGTCCGATTTGCTGGCGCCAAAGATGCGCGCCATCGCCCCCCAGATACGAGCTCCAGACCAAGGCTCCTTCGCGATCCCAGGCCGGACTCAGGTTGATGCTGCCGTTTTTTGTCCAGGGGGCGCTGCCGAATCCGTCGTAATCCATGGTCCAGATTTCTTTGTGTCCGTCCTTCCCGCGCACATAGGCGATGCGGGTGGACGCGATGCCTCGTTCGCCGAATAGCTGGAAGATGGCGTCGTCGGAGAAGCGGTGCGAGAGCCGTCTCAGGTCTTTTTTCTTTCCCGAATAAGTTTTTTCGGCAAGCTTCTCGCGGGATAGGGCGTCCAGAAGCTGGAACCGGATCTCGACGTCACCTTCTACCGCCCCCATCCGGACAAATCCTGTCACTACGGTGGCGACCGATTTTTGGGCGAAGAAGGTCGAATCCCAGGTGTCTGCCGGGGGTTGGACGATTTTGGTTCTACCCGAAAACTCCAAATCGGCGCGGATCACCGCTTCGGGACTGGCTAAATCCGCGAAATCTCTGATTTTGTCCGTGCCTTGGAAGGGAAGGACGGCCACGTTGATGGTCGCTTGTGAGGCGTCCGAGCGCAGCACGAAGTCTTCCTGGGCGCCAACGGGGACGAAGGAAATCGAGAGTGCGAGAAGAGCTCGTTCAAGGCGCATATTGAAGAACATAGCGAACAACCACCATTTCTTGGGGCCAGGCATCGGGAACGGGTGGAAAAACATCGACCGATTGGACCGCACGCAGCGCCAATCGGTCGAGGGTTGGGTTGCCCGAGCGTTTGCGGAGTTGGGCCATGGAGGCGCGGCCATCGCGCGCGACGGAAAAGACGATCTCGGGCATGTCCTTGATGCCGGCCAGGCCTGACGGAGCGCGCCAATTGCGTTCCACCAGGTACTTGACGCGGGAGAGCCACAGCGTCATCGGCGAGGGCAATCCTTGTCCTTCCCCCACGCTCAAGGTATCGCCTCCGGGGCGTCCGGCCTGACCGGGTTTGCCGGTGGTCCCGGCTGGGGCATTCGAGGGGGCATCGGGAGCCGGTTTGGTCGGGGTGGAGGAGGTGAGGTTCGTCGGTTTGCTTGGCGGCGCTTTCGCTTTTACGGCGGCTGACGGCGTTGCCTTTGTGGGCGAAGGCACAGGGGCCGGCGCGGTCGGCTCAGGGGAGGCTTTTGCGGGAGGTTGGGATCGAGCGGGGGCGGGAAGGGGCGAACTTCCCCCATCGTTCCCCTTCGGGGGATTTCCCACCAACTCGAAGGTCGCCACATTCAAGGGCGGTCTTTGTTTCGGGGCGATGGCCAAGGCAAGAAGGATCGCGGCCACGGCGAGGTGCAAGGCGATCGAAAATCCGACGAACTTGTCGAATCGTGTAAACTTGGACGACGTCCTCATTTCTTCGGAGGTGGCTCCGTCAGAAAGCCGATTTTTGTCGCCCCCGCCTTGCGGATTTCTCCCACGGTTTCCAAGACCAGACCATAAGGAACCGATCGATCGCCCTCGATCAAGACGGCGCGATCGGCATCACCTCCCCAGGCCCGGGCAAAGGCGGTTGGAAACGCGGAAGGAGCGGTTTCTTCCCCGTCCACATACAGGCGACGTTTTTCGTCGAAGGAGACGGTGACCGATTTCTTCTCGTCCACAGCGGTGGCGTCGGTTTTGGGCAAATCGACCTTGACGCCTTGGGTCATCAGCGGCGCGGTCATCATAAAGACCAAAAGGATCGCGAACACCACGTCCATCAGGTTCGTGAGGTTCATTTCGGGCTGGGGCCCAGCCACCCGGGCGCGACGGCGCATCAGCGTCCTCCGGTCGAGAGGAAGTCCCTCCTGTAGAGGGAGGCGATCTTGGAGGCAAAGACGAAGTATTCGCCTTCGTGGCGGCGTGCGGCGCCCGACAGGAATTGGTGTCCGGCGGCGGCAGGAATGGCCACCAAGAGGCCGGCCAACGTGGTGAGCAGGGCTTGGGCGATGCCGGGGGCGACGACATTCAATCCCGCCGAGGCTTGTTGCCCGATCTGGAAGAATGCATCCATGATGCCCCAGACGGTCCCCAAAAGCCCCAGGAAGGGACCTGTGCCGGCGGCCACCACCAACCACGACAATCGCCGTTCCATGTCGATGCGTTCTTCTTCGACCGCTCGTTCGCAGGCTTCTTGGACCAAATCGCCGCGCAAGGTTTCGGACCGACCTGCCGGATCGTCGGGGGGAAAATTTTCTTCCTCCATCAAGGCGGCTTCGGCGATGGACCGTATTCCGGCGCCGCGGGTGCGGCTGACCGCAACCGGCAGCTCGTGGAAGGATCGGGTCTTGGCAAAGATCAGGAGGAAGGCGTCATCCGCTTGTCGTCGAGAATTCAAGGCCGTCCATTTTTGCAGCAAAATGGCCAAAGAGACGATGGAGAGGAGAACTAAGAGGGTCGAGATGGCGTAGCCTTCCCAACCCATGTGCAGGATCATGTGCAGGATGGGTATGTCGAACATGGTGGGACAAAGGTACTAGGACTCCCGCCGGGTCGTTGCAGAATCGTGCTCTAGGAGCGCAGGAATCCCCAGAGGCTGGGGGCATCGAGCTTCACATCGACCTCGCCTCGTGGAACCAGGCTGGTCACGGCGAATCGTTCCATCGAGGTGTCGCGCTTGACCGGCGACCCCAAAACGCCTCCCGAGGCGGTGATCAAGGTGTAAACGATGGGTTGGTTCATCGTCTTTCCCCTTCGCACCACAATTCCCATTTCGCCCGACACCATCTTCACAAAGCTGCCGGGAGGATAGAAACCCAAGGTTTTGATGAACTGTTCGGTCAGTTCCTGGGTCAAGGCCTGTTTGCGACCCATCATGATGATGTCGGCGAGGGTGGCCTTTTCGTTTTCCTGGACGTTGAAGGCTCGAGCGGAAATTCGCGCGGTGTACATGTCCGCGATCCGGATGATCTGTCCTCCGATCGGGAGATTGTCCGAGCCTGCTGTTCCGCGCGGATAACCGGAACCATCCGGATTCTCGTGGTGGGTGGCCACGGTCTGCAACCAAACTGGATCTTTCACCTTGACTTGGGCCAGCATGGTCACGGCTTCCAAGGGGTGTTTGTGGATCACGAACAGTTGGTCTTCGGTCAGCCTGGATGCCTGGATTTGGAGCCAGTCCTGGTACTCGAGCATGGAAATGTTCATGGTCAGGGCGGCGCACATCATCGACAACCGCTCTTTTTGGGAAATGCTCAATTTCTGGCCGATCACCGCCACCAAAATCGCCACGTCGACTTCGTGCTTGATGGCGTAAGAGGCTTTTTGGGCCAAGACCAGCGAGGCCAGGGCGGCGTCGGGGGACTTGTCGCAGGTATCGGCGATCACCGTGGCGAGAATCTGGATTTGTTCGTCGAACCCGGTCGAGGGGATGTCGGCGCAGCAGATCGATTGCAATTCATCGATGACCACCGACAGGACATCGAACGGGTTCATGTCGGCGTGAAACTTGGAAGCGAGCTTCTTGCGGGTGGCCGCCCCCGGGGAAAGGGTGAGGTATTCGGAAAAGGAAACGCCTCGTTGGATCAAATCGTCGATCTTGGTTTGGGAATCGATCACGCTTCCACGCGCCAGCAGAACTCGCCCGTTGGAGTCCACCAAATCGTTCGGGAGGGGCCTGCCCACCGTCAGATCGGATTTGCGCAATAAGACGCTCATGGGAACAGTTTCGCATTGAAACCAGGGGCTTGTCTATGGGAACTTCAAAAGACGAATCAGGAAACTATTCGGCGACCCCGTATTCGCGCAACTTTCTCCAAAGGGTGCTGCGCCCAATCCCCAAAATCTGGGCGGCTTCCGTCTGGTTGTGGTCCACCGCCTGCAAAACCCGAAGAATGTGATCGCGTTCGGTGTCGTAGAGGGTCTTGAGTTGGGCCCGGGGGTTTTCCTCCACGGATTGGGAGGTCAGGCGAAGGGTCGGCCTCGGGGAAAGAAAGACCGATTCCGGAAGATCGGAAATGCGGATCCGGTCGGTTTCGCACAAGACCACGGCGTGCTCGATCGCGTTTTCCAATTCGCGGATGTTCCCCGGCCAGGGATAGGCCAAAATGGCCTCTTCCGCTTCCCGACCGAAGCCCGCGATGTTTCTCTGGTGGATTTGGTTGAAGCGGTGGACGAAGAATCGGCACAGGGCGGGAATGGCCGGGATGCGGTCGCGCAGTGGAGGCAAATGGAGATGGAAGATGTTGAGACGGTACCAAAGGTCTTCCCGAAATCGTCCGGCGGCCATTTCGGCCAACAAATCGCGGTTGGTCGCCGCGATCACCCGCACATCGACGATTTTCGACTCGGAATCCCCCACGCGACGCACTTCGTGGTTTTGCAAAAATCGCAACAGCTTGACTTGGGCCGAGGGGGGGAGTTCTCCCACTTCGTCCAAAAAAAGGGTCCCGAATTCGGCCTCTTCGAACAGGCCTTTGCGATCCGCGACGGCTCCGGTATAGCTTCCTTTGCGGGCCCCAAACAACTCCGATTCCACCAGGGTTTCTGGAATCGCCCCGCAATTGACCGCCACAAACGGACCGTCGCTGCGGCTGGAAAGACGGTGCAGGATGTTGGCGAAAAACTCTTTGCCCGTCCCCGATTCGCCCGTGAGCAGCACGGTGCTGGTGGTGGGCGCCACCTTTCGCGCCACCCGCAGGATTTTTCGCATGTCGGCGGTGTCGCCCAGCATGTCTTCCAGCACTTGGGTCTGCAAGCTCGCCGCTGTGCGCGAGGACACGACTTGTCCGCCGACTCGCCGGGCGACGTCGATCAGGTCGGAGGGAAGCAATGGCTTCACCAGCGATTGGGAAGCTCCGCGCGCCACGGCGGCCCGTGCGCTGTCGCGACTTGATCCGTCGCAGAGCACCACCACCAAAGTCCCGGGGCGACGGCTGCGGATCCAGGTGATCAGATCCACCCCTTCATGCCACATCGCTCCGGCGTCCAAGAACACCAGGTCCACGGCTTTCTCTTCCAAAACGGCGAAGGGAGATCGATCCAGGCCCGCCTCCAGAAATTCCGAGTCGGGAAGATCCCAGGCATCGGCAACTTCGTGACGGAAATTGGCATCCCTGTCCAGGAGCAAGATCCTAAGCATGGCTTGATGTTCCTCCGTGAAGTGGTGTGGATGCTGTGGGTGCCGAAGGCGTTCCAATTCAGTCCGTCTTCGACCTCTTCAGGCCTGTTCTTGGCCGGACCGAAGGCCTGAGCGGGAGCCGTCGATCCGAAAAAATCAGATCAGGAAAAAATCTCGCGAACCTTCTGGAAGAAAGTATTCGATTCCTTACCTCCGCCCTTCTCCAATTCCTGCAACTCTTCCAAAATTTCTTTTTGTCGGCCCGAAACTTTTTCGGGAACCCGGACATGGATGCGCACGAACAAATCGCCGCGACCGCGACCGTGGAGTCCGGGCATGCCTTTGCCGCGAAGGGCAAAGACCTTTTCGGATTGGGTTCCGGCCGGAACTTTCAAGTCGAGTTCGTTGTCCAAGGTGGGGATCCGGATGGTTCCGCCTAGCACCGCAGTCGTATAGGGAACCCGCGCCTCGGCGTACAGGTTCTGTCCGTCGCGGTGGTACAGGTCGTGTTCGATTTCCTCGATCAACACGACGATGTCGCCCGGCGGCCCCTTGCGAGGTCCCTTGTTGCCTTCGCCGCGAAGGGTCAGGTAGTTGCCTTCCGCGACTCCTGCCGGGATCTGGACGGAAATCGTCACCTCCTGGCGCTCCAACCCGCTGCCCTCGCAGGTGCGGCAGGCGTCGTCAAACGTGCTTCCCGTGCCTTCGCACTTGGGGCAGCTGACCACGTTGATCATCTGGCCGAACAGCGATTGGCTGACCTGCTTGACCTGGCCCATGCCGCCGCAGGTGCCGCAGGTCTTGCGGCCCTTGCCGCCGGCACCGCTGCAAACATGGCAGGGTTCGAGTCGGCGGATCTTGATCTTCTTGGAAACCCCTTCGGCGATTTCCTCCAAGGTGAGCTTGACGCGCACCTGCAGATCTTGTCCGCGCTGGGGGCCACCGCGTCGGCTTTGGCCGCCGCCGCCGAACATCCCTCCAAAAATGGAATCCCCGAAAATGTCCGAGAAGCGACTGAAAATGTCTTCGGAGCTCGAGAACCCGCCGTGGAATCCACCGCCCGGCCCGCCTTGGGGGCCTTCGAAGGCGGCATGGCCAAACCGATCGTATTGGGCGCGTTTCTCGGCATCCCGCAGGATGTCGTAGGCCTCGGCGCCTTCCTTGAACTTCTCTTCGGCGCTTTTGTCGCCGGGGTTTTTGTCGGGATGGAACTTGATCGCGAGCTTCTTGTAAGCGCTCTTGATCTGCTCGTCCGAAGCGTCCTTGGGCACCCCCAAGATTTCGTAAAAGTCGCGTTTGGTGGCCATGGTTTGTGCTCCGCTTGTCCTTTCGGTTCGCCTCTTCCGCCAAATCGACGGTTTGGGAACCCTTCGTTGCCGCCCGCCCTTCGAGACGGCTACGCCTCCTCAGGATGAGCGGGGAGAAACCCCAATTAGTATGACAATCTGTATGAACGTGGACAATTTCCGCTCGTCCTGAGGAGGAAGCTTTGCTTCCGTCTCGAAGGGCTGGCGGAACACCCACACCATCGCATCCTGGTTTCTTTACGGTACTGCGACGCTTTTTGCCTCATCAATCTCCGCCCCCCGCTCGCCCTTCGAGGCGGCTACGCCTCCTCAGGATGAGCGGGGGATCGGTTGACCTTGGATGACAGAAGCGCCCCTGACCTTCGCTAGGACCAGGCATGCCTGGTCCTTACGTCGGTCAGAAGCGCCCCTGCGGGGCGAGCCTTATTTCTTGTCTTTGCCTTCGTCGTCGACGACTTCGTAGTCGGCTTCGACGGGGCCGTCTTGCTTGGCTTCGGCATGGGGGGCTTCGTGATGGGCTCCCGCCTCGCCCGAAGCTCCGCCTGCGGCCTGGGCTTCTTCCATGGTGGCCTTGTAGAGCGCCTCGGTGGCCTTGTGGAGAGCCTTTTCGACTTCTTCAATGGCCTTCTTGACGGTCTCGAGATTGTCGTCTTTCTGGACGAGTTTCAGTTCCTCGGTGGCCTTCTCGATCTCCGCTTTGGCGTCGCCGATCTTTTCGCCCGATTCCTTCACGAACTTTTCGGCCTGGTAGACCATCTGTTCCGCTTGGTTGTGGACGTCGATCTTCTCTCGCTCGGCCTTGTCCTTCTCGGCGTTGGCTTCGCCATCCTTGACCATCTTCTCGATCTCGGCTTCGGTCAAACCCGTGCCGGCCTCGATCTTGATCTTCTGTTCCTTGCTGGTGGCCTTGTCCTTGGCGCTCACGTGCACGATGCCGTTGGCGTCGATGTCGAAGGTCACTTCGATTTGGGGCACGCCGCGTGGTGCGGGAGGGATTTCCGCGAGGTCGAATTTGCCCAAGGTCCGGTTGTGCTGGGCCAACTCGCGTTCGCCTTGCAACACATGGATGGTCACGGCAGGCTGGTTGTCGGCCGCGGTTGAAAAGACTTGGCTCTTGCGGGTAGGAATGGTCGTGTTGCGCTCGATCAGCTTGGTCATCACACCGCCCAAGGTCTCGATTCCCAGGGAAAGCGGCGTCACGTCCAACAAGAGCACGTCCTTCACCGCATCGTCGCCCGCCAGCACGCCGGCTTGGACGGCGGCGCCCACGGCCACGACTTCGTCGGGGTTCACGCCCTTGTGGGGTTCCTTGCCAAAGAAGGCCTTGACCTTTTCCTGGACGGCGGGAATGCGGGTGGATCCACCCACCAAGATCACTTCATCGATGGCGCTCACCGAAACGCCGGCATCTTTGAGGGCCTGGGCGACAGGACGGATGGAGCGCTCGACCAGTTCCGAGGTCATGGCTTCGAACTTGGCGCGGGTGAGCGTGAGCTCCAAGTGCTTGGGGCCCGTGGCATCGGCGGTGATGAACGGGAGATTGATGCTCGTGCTGGTGGTGCCCGAAAGATCGATCTTGGCTTTCTCGGCGGCTTCCTTGATCCGCTGGAGGGCCATCTTGTCCTTGCGCAGGTCGATTCCCGAATTGTCTTTCTTGAATTCGTCGGCGATCCAGTTGATGATCACTTCGTCGAAATTGTCGCCGCCCAAGTGGGTGTCGCCGTTGGTGCTCTTCACTTCGAAGACGCCGTCGCCGATTTCCAAAATGGAGATGTCGAAGGTGCCGCCGCCCAAATCGTAGACGGCGATGGTTTCCTTCTTCTTCTGGTCGTTGAAGCCGTAGGCCAGGGCGGCCGCGGTGGGCTCGTTGACGATGCGCAGCACTTCAAGACCCGCGATGCGTCCGGCGTCCTTGGTCGCTTGGCGCTGGGCGTCGTTGAAGTAGGCGGGAACGGTCACGACCGCTTGGGTCACGGGTTCGCCCAAGTAGTCTTCGGCGGCCTTCTTCATGGCTTGCAGAATCAGGGCCGAGATTTCCTGGGGGGTGTATTCCTTGTCGTCGATCTTGACCTTGGCCAAGTCGCTACCCACCACGGTGTAGGGCACCAGCTTCTCTTCTTCCTTCACTTCATGGCGATGACGGCCCATGAAGCGCTTGATCGAGTAGACGGTGCGTTCGGCGTTGGTGATCGCCTGGCGTTTGGCCACTTGGCCCACCAGCTTGACGCCGTCCTTGGCGAAGCCCACGATGGACGGGGTGGTGCGTCCGCCTTCGGCATTGGCGATCACAGTGGGCTGTCCGCCTTCCATGACGGCCACGCAGCTGTTGGTGGTTCCGAGGTCAATTCCGATGATCTTTCCCATGAGGTGTCTCCTAGTGAGGTTGTTGAAAATTGTCTGATTTGACTCTGCTCGCCCTTGGAGACGAGGCTACGCCTCTTCTCGGGACGAACGGACACGAATTGTCAGGATGTCTATACAGCGACAGGGCCGCTCGATACGATGACCTGCGCGTGGCGCAAGATTCGTTCGCCTTTCTTCCAGCCCCGGGCGTGGACGGCAGCCACGTGGTTTTCGGGAATGGACGGGTGGGGCATTTGGGTGAGGGCGTCGTGGAGGTTGGGGTCGAAGGGTTGTCCCACCGACTCCAGTTCCTCGAGGCCAGCGTCGGCAATGGCTTTGCGGATCTGGCCCAGAACAAGTTTGATTCCCTTGGCGAATCCTGCGGGATCGGAGGGGATCCAGTCCCCTTCCGCTGGCGCGTCTTGAAAGGCGCGTTCCAGGTTGTCGATGATGGGAAACAGCGCCTCGTAAGCTTTGCCTTGGGCGGTGTCCCGCATCTCGGAATACTCTCGGGCGCTGCGCTTGCGAAAATTGTCGAACTCGGCGACCAAGCGAATGGCTTTGTCGCGAGAGGCCTCCAGCTCCTCGGTGAGGGAGGCGATTTTTTGCTGGAGCTCGGGAATGGTCAGATCTTTGGGCGTTTCCCCAAGGTTGGCCTGGTCCTCGCTGGATCCGGCGGCGGCCTCGCTCCCGGACTCGGGAAGGTGGGAGGCTCGTTCGGCGGCAAGTTCGGCGGCTGATTTGATGATGTCGTCGCTCATGGCTCGGAAGAATCCTTTGGATCGTAGTACGCCCCATGCCTTTTCAAGGACCGTGCCAACCCGGACAAAGGCTTGATGAAGGTTGTTTCGGAATGAAGCAGTCATCGAAGTGTTTCAGATAGAAACATGTGGTGTTTCAGGATGGGTCATGCCAAGCGGCGACCGTGGTGTTGGGGAGGCCAGAGGTTTTTTGGGAGAGGTGGGGAAGAGGGGCGAGGTGCCTTCCCCAGGTTGCGGCAAACGCTCCCAGGCCTTCGCTGACCCAGCCTTCCAGATAGGCGTTTTCTTCCAAAAGGTGACCGGAAGGTTCGTTCTCTTGGCGTTGGATCAGGTGCTTGAGCTCGCTTAAATCGCGACTCCACCGGTTCCCATTGAAGAATTCCGTTCCGGGAAATTGGGTCTTGTACAGCGCCGACCGGGAGTAGCAGGTACCCAAATGGAGATATTCTGCTCCCGATTGGGCCAAAATCCGGACCGTTTCCGTCATCAAATAGGCGCCCAAATTCGCCAGGGTGTGGTCCAGATGGTAGAACGCATTGGAGTAAAACCAGGTTCCGCCGTCGCGAAACAGGCTCACCAAGCCCAATTCCCGGCCGTCCGCCGCTTGGAACACGGCGATGTGGGTGGTCAAGGGGGAGCAGAAAATTCGGTCCACTCGCTCGGGGGTTGGGGGGATCGACCATTTGCGGGTCGCGTAGTCCAGGCAGAAGGAGCGGCGAGCGTCGGTCCATTCAAAATCCGCTCGATCGACCAGCGAACAGCGGATCCCTTCCCCCTTGCGAAGGATCCTGCGGTTTTCGGACGACGGCTGGAATCGAGCCAAGTCCACGCGCACTTGTCGGCAAAGGTAAAAGCGGGACAGGTCCGGGAGAGAGGGCAGAAAACCTTGGCTCAAGGCATCTCTGGGCGTCTCGTCACCCTCCAAAAAGCCCCAAATGGCATACGGAAATACATAGCCGGCATAATCGGGTGCCGCTTCCGAAAACAGAATTTTCATGAATCCCAAACGTAGTCCCCCCGAGGCTCCTTTCCGAAGTCGACGAAGTCCTCAAACACTCGATTTAACCGTGTCGCCAAGGGACCAGGAGCGGTAGAATGGGCAGCAACACCAAAACGGTTGGCCACGGGCCATTGGATGATTTCTGTGGATGAAGGGGATGCATGACCAAGCGAGAGGATTCGGTCGACAAGAAAGTCGCCTGGTGGGTTGAAAAGGCCTGTGAAAAAGAACTGCCGGTTTTGTCGGGGACCATGGGAGAGATCGAACGCGCCCTGGCCAACGAGGAGTATTCGGCCTTCACTTTAGCTCGGGTGATTCTCCAGGATCCCTCCTTGACCACCAAGGTCTTGCGGGTGTCCAACAGCGTGTTTTACAATCCTTCCGCCCGACCCATTTCGATGGTCTCGCGGGCCGTGATCATTCTTGGATTCCACGCCGTCCGCTCGATTTGCACCTCCATCTCGATCATGGAAGCTCTCTTGACCGGGGTTTCCCGGGATCGGTTGCTGGACGAGATCGCCCGTGCTCTGCACGCCGCCGTGGTGGCGCGGTATTTGGCCCGCCACCGCCACGATCCCGGACCCGAGGAAGTTTTCGTGTCCGCACTCCTGATGCGCATCGGGACCATGGTTTTTTGGAGTTTGGGTGGGCCTGAGGTGGATGCTCTGGATCGAGCACTCAAGACCAATCCCGATGGCGCCGAGCATTTGGAAATCAAACTATTGGGCTTTCCCCTGCGGTACCTGTCCGACGCGCTGTGTGTCGCATGGAGCCTGCCCTCGGTCCGCGATGGTTCGGAAGGAAAATCCCAAACCCGCAAGGGGATCTACGAGTTGGCTTCGAATGTGGCCCTGGAGGCACCCAAGGGCTGGGCCAGCATGGGAATGCGCCGGGTGGCGCGCGACGTGGGCTGGATGTTGGCCTGTGACGAAGAGAAGGCCGTGGAAGTTTTGAAAACTTTGGCGCTGGAGGCCGCCGATTACGCTTTGGCGCTGGGCTCGAAGGATGTTTCCATGCGGATTCCGTCCACCTCGATCCCCACCGGAGTGATCATCGCCGACGAAGACCCTTCGGCGATGGGTTTTGAAAACAAGGACACGGAACTCCATGTCTTGCACGAAATCACCTCGAAGCTATTGGACGAACTGGATGTCAATTCCATCTTGCAGATGGTTTTGGAAGGAATCCACCGCGGGGTCGGGATGGACCGCACCGCCCTGGCCATCGTCGATCCGAGGTCGGGGCGGGTGCGCTGCAAGATGGTGCTAGGGAAGCATCGTGGGAAATTCATGGAGGGTTTCGGGTTCCCCGTGCGCAACACGCGGGCCCATGCCTTGACAGAACTTGTCGAGAAAGGGGGGTCGCAGCTTTTCGATCCGGCTTCCAAGGAGTTGGAGTCGGCCTTTCTTCATCCGGTCTACGACCTGTTCCAGGGGGCGCCGTTTCTGGCCCAGGCGGTGGCGGTCAACGGCAAGACCTTGGGGCTCTATATCGCCGATCGACACGCCTCGGGGCGTGGGATCGATCGCGAAACCTGGGATAATTTCCGTCTACTGGTGCGGCAGGCCGACCTAGCGCTGACCTTGGCGGCCAGCGGACGGACGATTTAACCTAGATCCCGCAGTAGAGAGGGATGCCAGACCGTTTGATGCCTGGGGTTTTCGTCCGACCGACGGCGCACTTGGAGGTGGCGGGAATGGAGGCCTAAGACCAGGCGCGAACGAGATGGGCGGCCAGCGCGCCTGGTTCTACTGCGGGATCTAGGTTTAACGGATCTGTTTTTCCA
>CAIKAA010000063.1 GCA_903825275.1 uncultured Fibrobacterota bacterium
CACTAAAGGGAACGTCCAGAAGGGGCCAAATTCGGGCCAATCCGGCCGACTAATTACCTTGTCCCCTGGAGACTCTCAGACCACCAGGGGACCCGGCCGCTTTGCCCCGAATTGACTGGCCGCTTTCGCCGAATTTCGCATCCATCCGCGACGAACTTCGCAAGGAAGGCTATGTGATCGGGCGCAAGAAGGTACTGCGACTGATGAAGGAAGATGGCTTGGTGCCTACACCAAACCTTCCAAAGCCCTATGGCAAGGTCGGCGGCAACGAACACCACGTTGCCAGAAATCGTCTGGATCGGGACTTTGACATAGCGCGTTCCAATCGGGTGTGGACCACCGACATCACGTACATCTGGACCAGTCAGGGATGGGCATACCTTGCCGTGATCCTGGATCTGTTTTCACGACGCGTGGTGGGCTGGCATGTCAGCGTACACCCCGATACGGAATTGGTCATCAAGGCTTTGATGATGGCGGTTCGATCGCGAAAACCGCGTCGGTGGCGGCTGATGGTCCACTCGGATCAAGGCTGTCAGTACACATCGCGTCAGTATCGGCAGATCCTTCATGACTTGGGGATTTTGCAGTCGATGAGCCGCCGAGGGCAGTGTTGGGACAACGCTCCGACGGAGAGCTTTTTCAGTACCATGAAACGTGAAACAGGTATTTCCAGGTGGATCCTGGATGACAGCCAAGCCGTGGAAATGGCCATGATCGATTGGATCGAGAACTGGTACAACCCGGAACGAAGACACACCAAACTCGGTGGATGCAGCCCCGCCGAATTTGAACTCAAAATGGTTGCTTAACTTGTCCGGTCAGAGGGGGACACGCCAGTGGCGGCTCTTGCCCGACACCACTTCGGGGATCACCTGGTTCACCTCGAACCCCCGCATTGCCAAGATCGACTCGTTGGGGAAGGTGGTCGGCGCCCAGAGCGGGCGGGTGCTGATCACGGCGATCTACGAAGGCAATAGCGCCCTAAGCCAAATGCAGGTGCAGCTTTCCAAAGATTCGGACGGAGACGGAATGCCCGACGACTGGGAAGTGGCCAATGGGCTCGATCCCAACAATCCTCTCGATGCCTTGGAGGATCCCGACAAAGACGGATTGAACAATTTGCAGGAGTATTTACACGGGACCGATCCCCACAATCCCGACACCGATGGGGATGGATTGGCGGATGGCGACGAAGTGAAGCGCGGCACCAACCCCCAGGCTTGGGACACCGATGGCGACGGCGTGAGTGATGGGGTCGAGGTGGCCACGGGCACCAATCCGTTGGATCCCAATTCCGTCAATTGGACCACGGCCTTGAAAAGCATTTCCCTCATTCCATCGACCTTGAACTTGGTGGCCAACACAGTGCTTCCCGACGAGGTCACGGGGTATTTGCGCTTGATGGGAACCTTGATCGACGGCCGATTGGTAGATCTGACCCAGCGGGCTGGAGGGGCTTGGACCACCTCCGATCCGACCATTGCTGTACCCGGTCCCGAGTTGGGCTTGGTCCATGCGGGCGGAGCAGGCACGGCCCAAATCACCGCTTCGTTTGCCGGGTACACCAGTGCTTCGAAGATAAATGTGACGGTTTTCCAGCCCACTCCTCTTTCCATGTTGGAACTCGGTTCGCACGCCAACCGGATTGCCGTGAACCAAGGTTTGGCCTACATCGCCGCCGACAAGGGCTTGATTGTGGTGGACGTGAGCTATCCCACTCAGCCTGCCATTCTCACGACTTACCCCTTGCCCGGTCCCGGAATGGACATTCTGATCAGGGGGAATCTGGCTTGGATTGCCATGGGGTCCGCGGGTGTGGCCGAGGTAGACATTTCTATCCCGACAAATCCTGTCCTCAAGGCTCAGGTTTCGACGGGTGGGGAGGCCAAAGGGCTTTCGGAATTTGGCGACAGCTTGGCGGTGGCTTGTGGGATGGCTGGATTGAAGTTGGTGGATATTCACGATCCACTCAGGCCAAGCCTGGTGAATCTTTCGGTGTCCTCCAATGGGGGGAGTGTCCGCACGGTGGCAGCCAATGGGGCGAGGCGACAGATTTTGGTGGGGTTTGAAGACAAGGATGTGGAGCTGTACACAGTGGGGAATGGATATGCGTATCCCACGGCGCAGACGGCATTGCGTCCCGATGGTTCTTCCCATCCAGCTCACTTGCTGTGGAATGGTGTGGGCGCTTGGGCCGCGGATGGAGGTGGATTCAACCTCGGGGGGATTCGTCGCTTGGACGTGCCTGCAAGTGGACAGTATTTGCAAGTCCAGGGTACGACTGTGGACAATGTTTGTCTGAAGCAATTGGCGAATGACGGAAGGTTGATGGTGACTGCGGACATCAGCATGGTAAATGGCGTTCCAATCTATGATTTGGGCGACGGCACCGGCCTGACTGCAAGAGGGGCGTTGGACTTTACTGCATTGCCTGGCGCTATGGATGACAATGGTGCGGGTATTGCGTTAAAAAGTGGAATGGTCTATTTATTGGCAGGCACCCCGACTGACGCGCCAGAGACGTCCACTAATTATCATTCACGTCTCTACATAGGCCAAATTTTGCAAAGCCCATTGGACACCTTTGGCCACTCTCCACAATTCACTTGGGTCCACCCGACTGGAATAACTCCGTTTCTCAAACAACGCAATCCTTTCACGATCCAAGTGAATCCGACAGACGACGTTGGAATCCAATCGGTAGTTTATTCCCTCAATGGATTAGATTTTCCTGCGGTTTTAAGTTCTCCGTGGGGACAAGATATTGTCCTACCCGATACCGGGGACACCGCTCGACTGGGCGTGCGGGTGGTGGATTTTGGTGGAAATTCCGCAGTGGGGAAGTTTAATGTTTCATTGCTACCTGATTCATTTCCGACAATTCATTGGGTTTCACCGCCAAAAGGACTTCCAGCAGTAGCCACAACTTCATTGCCTATTACTTGCGAATTTCATGATGATGTTGTAATTGGTCGTGCAGAGCTTTGGGTGCAGGATACTTTGTATGGTCAAGAGTTTCCTTTGGCCCCTTTCCAATCATGGATTGTACCATTAGGTCCGGATACTGGGGTTATTAAGTTACAAGTCAAGGCATGGGATAATGTTGGTAATGAGACTGATGGTGAAATTCGATTAGTTAATGTGGTTCTCGATTCTACAAATGTATGGATATCGCAACCTAAAAATGGGTTTAATCTTATTGAAGGGGATTACCTAGCGCCAACGGCATCGGTTTCGACAACTGGAAAATTATTGGATGTCCGTCTTATAATCGATGGAGTCGAACAAGGAAAAGAAAATTCCTTGACCACGGTATTTTCTTGGAAAGCTGGTCCGCCAGGTACACATCAGTTAAAAATAGTAGCCAAAACTGTTTCTGGAAGATTTGGTGCCGATTCTGTGCTACTCTCCGTCAATCCAATACCCAGAACTATTGTAGTTGGTCGGATTCTTGATGTTTTCGGAAATCCGGTCGTCGGCGCCAGGGTCAAAGCGGAGTATGCTGGCGCATCTCAAAGTGATACCTCGGGATATTTTCAAATCAGCGAAGTTCCTGCAATTCGCAAAGTATTGGTAGAGGCTACTTGGAATGGTCAAGGCGATCATTGGGTTGGGCATTCCGAATTGGTCCAAGCAAATGGGACATATACAAATTTGGGCGACGTACGATTGGAGCGATCGGGTGCTGGATATGCCTGGGGTTATTCCCAAAACAACTTCCTTTTGACGGGATTGTTTTGGGGTACCGATTGGAATGATTGCAAGATGAATGCTTGCCAGATACATCATGGCGAAATGTCCTTTTTGCCACCCTTAGTTGATGTGTGGGCAAGTAATTCTAATACTATATTATTTTTATTAGATAGCGCTGGTGGGCTTTATTCATTTGGGGAGAATTTTCAATGGGAAGTACTTGGAGTTGGCAATGAAGTGGAGACAGTATTCTGGCCAACCAAGCTGAAGATACCCTCGCCTGTAGTAAAAATATTTGCTGGAATTGATTTTTCGAGCTTTGCTTTAGATAGTTCTGGTAAAGGCTGGGAAATTGGGCCTGATGAC
>CAIKAA010000064.1 GCA_903825275.1 uncultured Fibrobacterota bacterium
GATCTTCACAAAACAGGCTTGCGGGAGGCCTCAGGATCTTGCAGATCTTGAAGCACTCGGCATTTTGCCAGAGGGGAATGGACTTTGATTCAGCGGTAGACCCTACCTCGTAATGTGCTCGCTGGGTCGCGCCGTAGTTGGCTGAACTCCTGAGGAGGTGGTCGTTTCTCCGAGGAATCAAAACGTCAGAGGAACCACCTTGCTCACGGTTTCGTTTTCCATCCGCACCCGCACGATGACCAACAGGGACGATCCCCGGTGCTTGAAGTAAAATTCGTTCGAGCCGTTCAAGGTGTGGGTGGACAAGGAATTCAACAGCCTGCCCTGGGCGTCCAATAGATCGATCTGGGCGCTTCCCACATAGTCCGCGGGAAGCTTGACCTCCAACATCCCGCCAATCCGGCGGGCGGTCACCTCGTAAACCGAAGGTTCGTCGGGAAGGTCTTCGGGATCATTGTCGGGAGTGAAAATTCCTCCGTCGGGAGAGAGGCCTTGGGTGCTGTCATTGTAGAAAGCTGCGCCGGGAATGAGTCGCTTGGCGATCCCTGGGCCTGTGTAGTAGAGGGTAAGATTGGGGCTGTAGGTGTGTTGGAAATAATCCACCCGCAGGGCGTGGAGTCCGGGGTAAAGCTGCTTGGCGAGGGATTTCACCTTCAGGCTGTGTGGGGCATCGTTGTTGATGAAAAGCGAACCGTCCAAGTACATCCGGCTGCCGTCCGGGGACCCCAAGTAAAAGGTATAGCTTCCTAGCTTGGGGATTTGCACATAGCCGTCGAACACCATGCCATAGTCCTTGGTGCGGTGCCCTGCGGTGCTGTTCGAATTGACGGTTTGGGTCAAGCCGGTTCGAACTGGGGTAAGGCTGTCGAAGTTGGGAAGTTTCTTCCAGACTCCTTCGTAGTATCCATACTTGAGGCCAAGAGAGGAACCGCCGAGGAAGGTGGGGTCGTTGGCGTAGGCCAAGGTGGTTTCGTGGAAAAGGTTGGCACTGGGGATGGGCCCTTGGGTCAAGCCCCCTCCCGAGACGTCGAGTCGCAAACTGGCGACCGAGGTGGCGTGCAGGTAGTTGACCCGCAACAAGTGGTACCCCTTGGCAAGCACCACCGTAAAGGACGCGCTCTGGCCGTGTTGGACCATCTTCTGGTCGGCCTGGAGGCTGGTGTCGATCCACACCCGAACGGCGCCATCCGAAGAGGTGGTGAAGGTGTAGGCTCCGTCTTGGGGGGCCGAAAAGTACCCGTCGAACCCGATGGCGTAGTTTACGCTCCGAGCACCGGACACCATTGGGGTGATGGTGGTCGCGACCGAGTTGGATTTGACGGCTCCCAACGCGAGGGTGGGGATTTCCGTCCAAAGGCCTTCCTTGTACAGAGCCAGCAGGCCTTTGATGGGTTTGGTGGTCTTGATGGCCGGGAGCATGGGGTTTTGGGCCCCGCCACTCCAGAAAAAGGACATGTTGTCGCCGACCGGGCCAATTCCTCCGATCCGGAAGTTGGAGGGCTTGCCGCTCCACCAATTGGAGTTTGGGGCGGTCGTGGGGCCGAACAGATCGCGATACCCGGAGTGGTAAAGATCTCCGGCACCCGTGGACCGGTTGCTCTCTAAATCGAACTTGCCATCGGCCTGTTCCAGCGAGACCTTGTAGTGGCTGGCGGTGGTGCGCTGGTAATTGTTGTTCGAGCCGTTTTCATCGATGTGCCAGATCATCAAACCTTCGTCGGGCAAGTTCGCGCCGCGTCCGGTCTTGCGACAACTCTCCACGTAAAAGTGCTCTTTGGCATTGAGAGGATTGTCGTACTTGGCTGAATAGCCTGCGTTGGATGGCAGTTGAATTTGAGTTGCCGCCAAGTTGTCCAGCACGACCACGCTGTCCCAGCCCTGGGTGTCGCGCAACCAGGCATCGGGCCTCAGGGGATTGTGGCCAACGGCCGACGACATCAGGTCGTACAGTCCGGTGCCTTGGGACTTGAAGGAGTAGTCGTACAGGTCGGGCCAGCCCATCAGCATGTGGCCGTTTTCGTGGCACAGGACTCCAATGTCTGGGCTGGTCCACAAATCGGTGAGTTCGTAGGAGCCGAAGACCACCCCGCCAACGGTGGATCCACCCATCGACCCTTTGTGCGGCCACAGACCCGTCGCCCAGGCACTCGGCGATCCGCCCGCATAAAGCACGTTCAGGGCGAACACGTTTTTGGAATCGTCGGTGGTGATCTTGCTGAAATCGAATCCGGTGGCGTTTAAGGCCGTCAGAGCATCGAGGATTAGTTCTCGAGCCAGGGTGCCATAGGACACCTTGGGATTGTTGTAATAGGCCTTGGTTTTGGGGAGCCGAATGTAGGGGACCACGATGTTGGTGTAGTGCAGGTGTCCATTGGAAACGTCGTTGTAAAAATCGTAGACCGAGCCGTTGTTCCCAAATTCGCTAAACCCGACCTTGTTCATCATGTCATCGATCGATTGTTGGTCGATCGTGGCTTGGTCGTCGGAAAAATCGACCGGAATGGTCAGTCCGATGACCGTGCGCACCGTGTTGGAAGTGGTCCGGGCCGCAGGATTTTCCCCGGTGAGCGTGCGAGCGTGGGGATAGTTGGGAAGGGGAGTGGGTGGATTGAGAAGGGCGCGGACACGGTCGCTTTGGGATTGGGCTGCTTGTTGGGAAATGTCCGCGTGGGTCGGCAGTTCCATGACACGGCCAGCAACCTTGGCGAAGCCCCGGGCCTGGCCCCGATAAGGGGTGCCTGTCGACACCAGGTGAGTGGAATCGTCCGAAACGGTTGCATAACAGAGCCATCCCGACGAGTCGCGAACCAAGGTCACGCTGTCAATGGATTCCACCCTCAGGTAGTGCTCGTCCCCCCACACCAAAGTGGGGACCTTGGAGCTGTCGGGTTGGGAGAAATCCATCCGCTGGCCCCACATGGGGGCCGCAGGAGTTTCTGCGATGGCGAGCAATCCTACCCAGAGCCAAACAAACCGAACCCGCTTGCTCATCACAACTCCTCCACCCACGAACTTGTACGGCACCCACGGACTTTCAGGGCGCAATTCTGGCAAATCTAATTCCCCAAGTGGGAGACTTTTAGGAATGCACACGTTGTTGTTGGGCCGACAGCGATCTTTAGAAAATACGGCCAAAAACCTGCGGGCGCAAGCACCAAAGCGGTTTCCTTTGGGCGATCATTTTTTCGCTTGGGGAGCCGATTGGTGAGAGACTGAATTGGGGTGTTCCCGGTGCTTGGAAGCGGGAAGCTCTCGGGAGGTTCGACTCCAAGTGGTGATCCGCTTCCCCATCAGCAGCAGTTCATTGAAGACCAACCCGACTTCGAAATCCCGGACCTGTCCCACATTCTTTAACAAAGATCGTTCTGCGGCTTCGACGAGGTCCCGCTGGTCGCGAAACCAATGGACGCCGACCGAAGCCTTCTCGGTGATGGGACGCTTGGCCACGACCTGAACCACTTCGCCTTCCTCTTCCCGCACATAGCACCAGCGCGGATGGGTCGATCGAAACGTTGCCAGGCACCCATCGACACCAGGAATTCTGGCGGAACTCAAGAATTCGTCGATCGATCCGCAAAGCATTTGGTCGGCCGAGGCGACCAGGATTTCGCGGTTCTCAACCAAATCCTCCAAGCCCAACAGGGAGGCGCACAAATTTCCCCCGATCCGTCGTCCCGCACGGA
>CAIKAA010000065.1 GCA_903825275.1 uncultured Fibrobacterota bacterium
CCCCCGACGCCAAATATCGACCACATCGCGAACCATCGCTTGGTAGGGAACCCGGCAGGAGCTGGCCTTTACACTGGATTCTTAGTGCAAGTTAAGGACCGTGTCGCCGCCACCCACCCTGAATCGGGTGTCAGCCGAAAAACGAACATGGTGGCAGGCTCCCGTAATCCTGATCTATGGCGCCTAGGCGCTGTTGCACATCCCGCTGGCGTTCTTTTGAGGGGGATGGTTCAAGATCCTATCCGGCTCCAGCGCTTGGCGTAAACATCGACCACTTCGCGCACCATCGCCTGGTAGGGAACGTGGAAGGTGCTGGCCTCTTGCTTGAAAAAATCCACACTGGATTTGCTCAGGAGGATGGTGACTTTGACAGTTTCTTCGTGTGGAATCAGCTCTTGCGGAGGGGGCAAAAAATCGACGACGACTTCACCCGTCTGGATTGCCTTGGCTAGTTTCTTCGGCGCTGGTGTTTCAGGCGTTGACTTCTTCATATCGTTTTCTCCCTTCTCTCCAGTATCCCGCACCAATGATCCGAATCTGACCCTCGCGCCAGGTGAACCGAACCGTGAGAACCCCTATTTCCGTTCGACCAAGGCAAAAATATCGTGTTTCCGATGACGTGCTATGAATCAAGTCTTTGAGGATCACTCGGTTCGAATCGCCAAAGGCCGTACGGGCGGTCTCGAAGGAGACTCCATGTTTTGCTTGGTTCGCCTTGTCTTTGACAGGGTCCCATATAAACATATGGCAAATTTACCATATTTCTGGCCCAAATGCCAAGCCTTCTTGGGCTACGGCGCTTTGGCGCGGTTGCACACCCCGCTGGCGTTCTTTTGATCGCGATGGTTCATGTTCTTTTGGTGTTTAGCAAAAAACCACGAAACACACGAAAGGCACGAAAAAACGCTTTCGTGTTTTTCGTGTATTTCGTGGTTAATCTCCTCCCGACGCCAAATAACGACCACCTCGCGAAACCTCGCTTGGTAGGGAGCGCGGCAGGTGCTGGCCAGATGCTTGAAAAATCCACATTGGAGTTACTCAGATCCATCGTGACTTTTACGGTTACCTCAATGAGCGATCCGCTCAAAGGGGGGGGGTCGACGACGATTTCGGTTTTTGGAAAAAGGAACGCGATGAACTTGGATCATCTGGAAATCGTGTTGGTGCGACCCGAAACCCCGCGCAATGTGGGCTCGGTGGCGCGTGCTTGCAAAAATTTCGGAGTCGGCCGCATTTGCATTGTGGGGTCGGAAGGGATTTTGGAGGACGGTTGGGCCAAGGCCACCGCCCATGGCAGCGAAGGCCTGTTGGAAAGAGCACGACTGGTTGGCAGCCTGGAGGAGGCGCTGGGTCCCCACAGCTTCGCTGTCGGCACGGCAAATCGCGTCCGCAAAGGAAAGCTTCCTCCCCTGGAACTCCCACACGAAGTTCTGCCCGATTTGGGCCACGCGACGAGGAGTGGGACATGCGCCATTGTGTTCGGCCCCGAATCGCGCGGTTTGACCGACCTGGACTTGGCCTGTTGTGCCCGATTGATGCGCATCCCCACGGCGGTCGATCAGCCTTCGTTGAACTTGTCCCAGGCGGTGCTGGTGGCCTTGCAAGAATGTTGGCGCTTTGCCCAGGGTTGGACGATGGCCGTGCCGCCCATCCCCTCGAAAAAGCCGGGGCTCGAACATACGTCGCCGGCGGACGGAAACTTGGAGGCTCCTCCCACCTTTAGCGAGTTCGATCTGCTGTTGGGACGAGTGGAAACTCTGATGGCCAAAGCGGGGTTTCGCCCCTATGCCGACGATCCCGAAACCTTTCGATTGGCCGCCCGCCGATCGCTCTCGCGCGGTCGCTTTGAACGCCGCGACCTGAGAACCTTTCTCACCATGATTAAAACCTTGGAGCGGCTGCCCGACAGAGAGTGAGGGTCATTGCCTTAGGGCTTGGGTCGAAGGATCCTGGCTTCGGACAATTCGGTGCGATCGGAATCGTCCTCACAGACTGGGTGAAGACGAAGGGCCGAAGAAATGGCTATCATTAGGCGTCCCCGCAAACATCTCCCAATGCGGGAGTCAAGGCATTTCCGGAGGAATTTTCATGACAGTTTCTGGCGCAAATCAAGCGTTGGGACGGGTCGCCCTTTTGGCGATCGGTTTGGTTTTTGGCTTTCACAACGCGGTCGCCGCTGGGGTGGAGGCGAATTCGAGTGTGGGGACTGTCGCCAAAACAGCTCGGCTGCCCGTGGTGGCGATCACTGGCTTGGATTCTCGCGGGGTGACCGGCAACGATGTTTCGGTGATCTCGGACAATTTGGCGACCCAGCTACAGCAATCGGGCAAGTTCCGGGTCATGGAGCGTTCGCAGATGGACAAGATCCTGCGCGAACAAAATTTCCAGCTTTCGGTTGGCTGCGAAGACAATCAATGCGCGGTCGAAATTGGAAAGCTGTTGGGAATTGACCGCATCGTGGTGGGTTCGGTGGGATTGGTCGGAAGCACGTACTCCCTCAACCTGCGGTTGGTGGATGTCGGAACCGGGGAAGCTCTCCAAACCTCTTCCCGCAATCGTCGGGGAAGCATTGATGATGTCTTGATCGAATTGGTTCCCGCTGCGGTAGCCGATCTGAGCCGCCAGGTCACTCAGACTCAGGTTGTGACCAAGGCCGCGCCTGCGCCCACTCCTGCTGCACCTGCGCCCGTTGCTTCCGAATCCAATAAAGGCTCGGTTTGGCCCTGGATTTTGGGAGGAACCGTGGTGGCGGGTGGAGCCGCTACGGCCTATCTGCTCCTGAATTCTGGGGAGAATTCCACTCCTGCTCCTGGTCCCAATCAGACCGCTCCCGACCACTTCAAGATCACCTGGTAAAGTACCATGAACAAGCAATCGATCTTCAAATTTGGCTTCGCGTGTTTTCTGTTGGGAATGACCTCCTGTCAGGACAATACCCCCACGCCTACCGAGACGACTTCCTCCACGCCCTTGAGCCTGGCTTTGCGAATCGTGTCCGCCAAGGGCGACGCCCTTCCCCGTGCCGACTCGTTGCACTTCCACCTGTTGAAAGGTTCGACCATCCTGGACACCACAGTGGGTTGGTCCAAGCACGAACTCGATCTTGGCGTGGTGGATCCCGGAACCAAGGTTTCCTGGCAGGTCAAGGCGTTCCGTTGGAACAAGCCCAACGCTTCGTCTTCCGACTCGCAACGGATCATTGTTTGGAATTCCGACACGCTTCGGGCCAACGCCATCGACAACGGCAACGGCCATGCGATGAGCTTGACCACGCCGGTGGCCACCACCGATTCGACGGCTCCCGAGTTGAAGGGCCTGTCGGTCAGCCCGGATTCCTCGGGGAAAGTGTCGTTGCTCTTTGCCGACAGCACCTATCCGGTCTCGTTCAAGTTGACGGATTCTGTCGGCGTCGTCGTGACGTTGGACGGCAAGCGGTTGAGTCCGAATGCCAGTGGTTTATACGTCGATACCGTCAAGTTGGGATGGGGTCAGTCCAAGACGTTTCACTTGACGATGACCGATAGTCTTGGGAACCAAACGGTCAAGTCCATCACGTTCCAGCGGCGGCAAGCCTCGACAAACAGTTTCCTCTCGAGCTTGAATTTTTCCTCCTCCTCCCAACTTTCGGCATCCTTCGACAGCTCCGTCCTCAGTTACGTCCTGACCCTTCCGGTGAGCGTGGATACGGCAACCCTAGGCGCGACCCTGTCGGATCCAACCGCTTCGGTGGTGGCCATCAATTCGACCGACAACAGTGCCGTGACTTGGCCCTTAAAGGTGATGGATACTTTGCGCGTGAACTTTGTGGTGACGGCACAAGATGGCATCGCAAAACGGATTTACACGGTGAAGATCGTGAAAAAGGCCGTGGTTGCGGCTCCCCACGACACGACCTTGAAGAGCCTGACCACCACTCCGGGTGCTTTTGATCCGGCCTTTCTTTCGGGATTGACAGGATATGTCGATTCGATCGATGCCTCGGTGTCGAGCGTGAAGCTGACTGCCGTTGCAGCCGACCCCACCGACACGGTTTATTTCAATGGATTGAAACAGGACACGATCACGATCACGAGCTTTCCGTCCCAGGTGATTATCCAGGTGAAGAACACCAACGGGAATGTTGGTTTCGATACCGTGACGATCGTAAAACGCAAGATCGCCGTTCCCGGTTCCCACGACACGACCTTGAAGAGCCTGACCACGAATCCCGGGGCTTTCAAGCCCACCTTTGTTTCCGGCTTCACCAGCTTTGTCGATTCGGTGGAGGCTTCGGTTTCGAGCGTGAAGCTGGCCGCCGTGGCGAACGATCCGACCGACACGATCTTTTTCAATGGATCGAAACAGGACACAATCACGATCACGACCTTCCCGAGCACGGTATTCATTCGCGTGGGGAACCTGAACGGGAAGTCTGGTTATGACACGGTGAAGATTGTGAGGAAGGCTGTGGTTGTGGCTCCCCACGACACGACCTTGAAGAGCTTGACGACCACTCCGGGGACTTTGGATCCGGCCTTTCTTTTGGGGTTGACAGGATATGTCGATTCGATCGATGCTTCGGTATCGAGCGTGAAGCTGGCCGCTGTGGCGAACGATCCCACCGACACGATCTTTTTCAATGGGTCGAAGCAAGACACGATGACGATCACCACCTTTCCGTCCCAGGTTTTCCTCAAGGTGAAAAACATCAACGGGAATTTTGGGTTTGACACGGTGACGATCGTGAAGCGAAAGATCGCCGTTGTTGGGTCCCACGACACGACTCTGAAGAGCTTGACGACCACTCCAGGGACTTTTGATCCGGCTTTTCTTTCGGGATTGACAGGATATGTCGATTCGATCGATGCTTCGGTATCGAGCGTGAAGCTGGCCGCTGTGGCGAACGATCCCACCGACA
>CAIKAA010000066.1 GCA_903825275.1 uncultured Fibrobacterota bacterium
CCCTGCGATCGGCTGCAAAGCCGCTGGTCTGCTTCAGGCTCGTTCACCGTAGTTCGGTTCACTACGCCTCGCTCGCCTTCATTGACCAGCAACTTTTCGCTCGATCTCGGAATCGAAGCCTATTTACGGATAAGCTCTTAACTTCATCTGAATCTGACATCGACGATCAATTGATTTGAAGTTCGCCGTGCCCGTGTGATCGTAGCCGTCTGGAGTACGACGACCGATGGCCGGGTGGAGGGGGATCCGTCCGTTTTTTGTCGAGACCTTGGTCCTTACTCCAAAGTGGCTGAAGCAGGACACCAAGCCGTCACGGGAGACGGCTTCCCCTCAAGGCTGAAGCAGGACCTTTTGGACCGACCAACCCTGGGCGGTGTGCGCTTCCACCACCACCATGCCGGACCGAGGCGCCTTCCAGCGGTAGGAATTGGTGTTCGGGGTGGCCTCGAAGAGGGAACGTCCCTGCAGATCCGAGATCTTGAGGTTCAGGATCGGTTTCGATGCAGCCAAAACCAGATCGCTTCCCACCGAACGAACCTTCAAAAGTCCTGGAGCGTTTCGGACAGAAATTGTCCCGGTGTGGGGGTTGAATTTCGAGGTGTCGACCGGGGCGACTCGGGAAAGGATGTAGCCAAGGGCGGCGACCACGGGCGCATTCTGCTCCAAACAGCCTTCGTTCATGGCGTAATTCAAAACGTTGGCCGTATAGCTGCCATCCAGCGCCCCGGGGACCATCACGCCGAAGTACTTGTTTTTGGCGGGGGGTGTTTGTTCGCCGGGCACCGCCGAGGGGTTTTCGGACATGTAGTAGGTGCGGTTGTGCGGTTTGGTCGGCTGCAGCTTGTTGCCTTCGTCCCACCCCACTAGATACGCTTGGTTCTTGCTGTTGGCGCCCAGCATGTAATCGATTTGGTCCAGAATGAACTGGTCGGCGGAATAGTCCTTGGTCTGGGCTTGGACCAACGCTTCGAGAAGGGCGTAGTTTTCGGGACCTCGCAATGGGAACCCGTTCGCGAACATGAGAGAGACATTGTTGTTCTTCGCATCAACCTGGTCGGCGGCATTGCCGAGGTAGGCCACCAAATCCTTGTTGCCGCTTTTGGGCATGGTGGCTCCGAGAACGTATTTGGCGTTGAACACGCCCAGCTGGGCTTGGTTGGCCCAATCCATTCCCCAATAGCTGTTGAAGGCCACCGTGGCCGAGAAGGTCTGGGCTTGGGTCTTGTAGGTGTTGTCGTTGGTCGTCAACCAAAGCTCGACGGCGGCGTTCAGTTTGGCATCGACCACGCCATCAGCGGCCGTGTTGATGGCGGCGTAGTACGTGCCTCCATCGGCATCCTGGACCGTGCCGGTTTGGCCAAGGGCGTATTGGAAGGCGTATTTGGCGTGCTCCAGGTAAAGGCTGCGCCGCGCGGTGTCGGGGTCGAGCCGGGCCATCACCGCCAACATGGCGGCGCATTGGCCGGGCATGCTGCCATCTTTGGGATTGGGAAAGATGGCGCGACTCTTGTCGGCCTCGCCGCCCTCGGCTTGGGACAGAGTCGACATGAAGCCGGGGTGGACCCAATGCTTGTGGTCGGGACCTCCACTGCCTTTCTGGTAGATGAACGTTTGGGCGTCGGGAGTCGCTTTGACGAAAAAGTCCGCCTCGTAGCGCAATTCTTCCAACAAGTCCTGCATGCCGTTGGGAGTTCCGCCGGCGATTGAATAATCCTGGCTTTGCTTGTAGTCGGAATAATCGCCATGGTAAAGGTCCGGAAAACCCGTCGGGTACGTGGCCAACGCCTTGGCCATGATGTAGGCCGCGAAAAATTGGGTTTGGCCGAACATCACATGGTCGCCGCAGTCGAACCAACCGCCCGAAACGTCCTTGCCCAGGTAGGAGTCCTTCACAAAGCTGGTCGGGTACTTGGTGTCTTGGATGGCCCAGTTCGGGCCGGCTCCCGACCGCTCGGCCCCGAAAAAGCGGGTGGTCATCCACAAAGCCTTTTGGTACTGGGCTGCCGTGAACTTTCCTTGGGCTCCCGAAGGCGTGGTGGCGCCAGCGCCCAGGGCGTTGGGGGCAGAGGCACAGACTCCTGCGGCGAGGATTGCGAGGGTTTTTCGTAGGCCGTTCACGGACATGGATCCTTTTCTGCTCCGAAGTAGGGGAGCCAGAATGTGGGTTGGGTTTGGAATCTATGGCGGACCGGTAGGGTTGCGCTTTCCGTTCCCAAGGGACCGACGCATTCCGTACTCTGTTGTGGTCGGGAAGTTTTCCTGATCCCCCGGTTAGGCGCCAAGTTGGCCAACGGGGTGGATTGCCTCGCGTTGGGCTCAAGGCTTGGGCGAATCACATCCCAATCCATCGGCGGGATCTAGGTTTATCTTTGCTCCATGAAAGCCGCATCCGAAGTTCGGTCCGTCCTATTGCCCATCGTCCGTTGGACCTCGCCTCGCGAGCCGATCCTGATGACGGTCGATTCCGCATCCATTCCAGAATTGAAAGATGCGGAGGTGGTCGGAGAGGTGATTTTGAAGGGGTACGCCGATGTCGGGCCTCGCGAAACCATCGTCCATTTGACCGTGGATTGCAAAACCCGCGAGATTTGCGGCCGGAGTTTGGAAGAATTTGAAGCCGATCTGACCTTCCCCTTCACCCTACTGTTTCGCCGCAAGGCTTCCATGAAGGTCCTGGAATGGGAGGACGATGGGGAGGAGACCTACCAAGTCACCGTTCCCGAAGATTTGCGCGAATTGGACATCACCGAGGTTTTGCGCCAGTCCATCGAGCTCGAACGTCCGCTCTCGCCGGTCAAGCCGGGTGTCGGGCTTCCCGAGGGAGCGCTTCCGGAAGAAGTGCCGGTGGAAGAGCCTGTCGACCCGCGCTGGGAAGCCCTCAGGAAATTGAAGGGACCGTGACGGTTTTCCATGTCTTGATTCCCATTTTGGGTGTTGGGTTCATCGCCTTCCATACCGCATTTGCTCGTTGGCTGTTGTCGGGCATTCCGCGCAAGCCGGTGGTTGTGCCGGTATCCTACGATACGCCTCTGGTGACCATTTTGGTGGCCGCTCGCAACGAAGCCCAAAATCTTCCCCAACTGATTCCCGCCCTTCTGGCCCAGTCCTACCCGACGGATCGCACCCAGATCGTGGTGGTGGATGACCGATCCACCGATTCGACGGCTTCCGTGGCGAGGGAGCTCGGACTGGGGCGGGTCGAGGTCGTGACGGTTGAATCCTTGCCTTCTGGCATGGGGCCGAAAAAACACGCCATCCAGCGTGGGCTTGGGGTCGCGCGCGGCGAGATCGTGGTCCAAATCGATGCCGATAACCTTCCGGGTCCGGATTGGCTCACGAGCATGGTCTCGAATTTCCAGCCGCGCACGGGTGCGGTCTGTGGGCTTGTTCTCCATCATGCCAAGGCCCAGGGGGTTGGTTCCTGGTTCCATGGGATCTGGGCGGTGGAGGCCTTGGCTTGGTCGGCGGTCCAGGCGGCCGCGATCGGGGCGGGCAAGCCGATTTCCGCCAACGGCGGGAACCTCGCCTTTCGGCGCAAGGCCTTCGAGGACATCGGGGGATTTGGGCGCAACCAGAACGTGGTTTCAGGGGATGACGATTTCTTGATCCAGTCCATTGCCGATTCGGGGCGCTGGGAAGTGGTTTGTCCCCAGAGTATCTCCTCGCAGATTTTGACCGCAGGCCCCGTGGATTGGCGCCAGGTTTGGGAACAGCGCAAGCGCTGGAGTTCCAAATGCATCCGCTACGACTTGGAGCGGGTGTTTCTCTTGTCGACCATCTACCTCAGCTATGCCTACGTGGCTTTGTTGGCTCTTTCCAGTGTTTTCCTGCCCTGGACGCTTCTCTACAGTGGGCTCGTTGGATCGGCCATTTTCCTTGAAGCCTGGTTTCTCGTCCACCGAATGGCTGCGCGAACCAACTCCCGGAATCTCTTGAAGTGGTTCCCGTTGGCGGCAGGGATTCAGATCCCCTTGGTCCTGGCGGCGGTGTGGGCCGGAACTCTGGGGAGATTCCGCTGGAAAGACGGACTGACCAAGGCTGTCAGAAAATGACCGTTGTCGTTTTAAGGACCTTGATTCTTGGGTTGGTCGCCTGGGTCGCCGCGTTCAATCGCTGGGGGATGACAGAACCTGATGACCGAACCAAGCTGCGTCGGGGCGCCTTTTTCACCATTCCATTCCTACTGATCCCGCTGCCCTTGGCGTATTTTGCCCCGGCCTGGATCAATGAAATTTCCTGGATCGCCTTCTGTTTTGTCGTCATTCTGGAAGTGTGGCGTCTGGCTCGTCAGGCCATTGGATTCACCACGGCTCGGTCCCGGGCGGTGCCCGTAGCGGGTTTGCGCCACGGTGCTTGGTCCACGCATTCCCTGCAGGTCCGCAGCTATGAGTTTCCTGGGGCCCCGCACTCCATGGACGACCTCAAAGTGGTTTTTTTGTCGGATTTCCATTGCAGTGGACGCCCCTCCTGCGAGTGGTATGACAAAATGTGGGATGTGGTCTGCGCCATCGGCCCCGATCTGATCGTGTTGGGTGGAGATTACATCGAACGCCCCCAAGACATCCCGCTGATGGAAAGATGTCTGCGGGGCCTCTCTCGGCTACCCTTGCGGTTGGGAGTCTTTGCGGTATTGGGCAATCACGACGAGGTCGCTCCTGGGCTGGTTCGCGAAACGCTGCGTCGCGCGGGGGTGGTGATCCTCGAAGATCGGTGGTTCACCATTCGACGCGAGGATGGACGGAAATTCATTTTGCACGGAACCTCCTCGCCTTTCCATTCCAGCAAGGACCCGACTCTTGGGGTGCCGCCTGGCGGGGCCCACATTTCCATCTCCCACACTCCGGACAATGCGCCCAAGCTCGCCAAAGCCGGCTCTCGGTACATCCTTTCCGGCCACTTGCACGGTGGCCAGATTTGCTTGCCCTTTCTTGGCGGCTTGATCGTTCCCAGCCGCTATTCCCGCCGCTGGACCTATGGGGGTTTCCAGGTGGGCCATGCCAGCCTTGTTGTGACGTCTGGACTCGGGTTGGTGGGTGTTCCGGTGCGGATCCTCTGCCCTCCCGAGATCGCTGTTCTGCGGTTCCATTCCTGATTCGGACACCCGTCTTGGGAAGAATCGCCTTTTTTGTTTGCTTCCTGAAGCATTTGTTCTGAAAAAATGATAGGATGCTAGCGATGTCCCTTACTCTATGGCTCAAAAAAATTGGCGATAAGGATATGCCGGCCTTTCGCAAGACGGCTTCAGAAGTTTCGGCGGCAGCCAGCAACCCTGGAGCCGGAGCTGAAGTTCTCGGCAAACTGATCCTCCAAGATCCGGCTTTGACGGCAAGAGTCCTGAAGGTTTGCAATTCCGCCTTCTACAACTCTTCGGGGAAATCGATCACCACCATTTCTCGAGCGGTCTTGATCTTGGGAGTGGATACAGTGCGCTCCCTGTGCGTCTCCTTGGCCTTGGTCGAAGTGCTGCTCATCGGCAAGCGTCAAGACCGGGTGTTGGCGGATCTGGGACGATCTTTGCACGCCGCCATGCAAGCGCGCGCCATGGCGATCGCCATCAAAGAGCCCCAAGCCGAAGAAGTGTTCATCGCGGCGTTGCTGTACCGGGTCGGGTACATGGTGTTTTGGTGTTTTTCGGAAGAAGAGGGCGTTGCTCTCGACGCGATGCTGCGTCCCGGACAAGACGATTCCTTGGCGGAAAAGGCGGTGTTGGGCTTTTCTTTGGCCCAGCTCACCCAGGCCTTGGTGGACGACTGGAAGCTTTCACCCATCCTGTTCGACATTTTCCGCGGACGCCGCCACGGCGGCCCGGCGGAATGCGTGCTCAAGGGGTGGGAATTCGCCAAGTTGGTCGAAATGGGCTGGTCCGATCCTGCGGTTCGGGATTATGTCGGCAAAATGGCGACCCGTTTGAAAATCGATCCGGTCACGGTCGGCGTCAATTTGGCCAAGGTGGCCCGGGAAGCCAAGATTGCCGCCGTGCAATTTGGAAGTCCCATTTGCGCCTCGGTCATTCCCGTTCCCGATGGGCCTGCTGAGCAGGACGCGAATTTATTCACGGCCTACTCGGTGGGAGAAACCGAATCCACCGCATCCTTTTTGACCACCGCACCCACTCCAGGGCGGATGGCGAATCCCGATGTGTTGTTGGGCTGCTTGCGCGATTTGACCAAACTCGCCACGGCGGGGCACTTGAGCGTGATGTTCCAAGTGGTTTTGAAGGGGATACAGGAAGGCCTTGGATTTGATCGTGCGGTCTTTGCGGCGATGGTGCCGGGCACCGAGCAAGTCCAGGGGCGGACCGCGGTTGGTCTCATCCCCCCCGCCAATGTCGAGAGCTTCAAATTCACCATCCGTCGCCAGATGGCCGACAGCATGAGCCGCTCCATGGAGCAAGGGCTGGTGATCGAAAACTTGAAGGATCCCACCAAGCGCGGGGCGGTGGTGCCCGATTCGCTTCTGAATTTTGTCAAAGGCGTCCCGTTTTTATTCTCGCCCGTACAGCTCAATGGACGCGTGGTTGGCTGCTACTACTGCGACTGCCTCAATACCGGTCGGGAGATCTCGCCGTCGATGGTGGAGGGTTTCACCCACCTGATCCAGCAGATGAACGCCCTTTTGACCCGAGCCGCGGTTGCCAAAGCCACGGCCTCGACCCCCTAACCAAAGACCAGCTCCTCCCCGTCGGATCGTGGTTCCCCACTTCGCCCAGGGGTCGGCGCCCCGGCTTCTCCGGTTGTTTCGCGGTGGGCGAAACAACTCTGTCCGCCATGCGGATGACTTGGCCCAAAGGGACCCTAAGTCTCCGCTGGCTTGGCCCAAGTCCGGTTGGTGGTTCGGTTCAGGACTGCCAAGCCTCGAGCATGGCAGGGCTTCTCAAAAGGAAGAACTTGCGGTTGGCTGCTTGGAACCGAGCACGAATTCCTTGGTTGCGTTCGTGAAGCGATTCCCAGGCATTTTGGGCTTCTCTGAAAGTCCGAGGAGCCCCGTCCGTTAGCTCCAAGTCCAATGTCGAGGGGGGGCTATCCAGGGAGACTGTTTCAAGCATGGCGGAAGGTCCTTTGGGATGACTGGCTCGTGTGAGAAAATCAAACGACTATGACCAGCTAACCCTTATGATCCATTGTTTTCAGGTGACTGGCAAGGATCTCGGAGAGAACTTGATTCTCCTCGGGTCTGATACCCCGAAGCTTGCCCTTCGACAAGCTTGTATGACAGGCTGCGGGGTGGTCCCTGGGCGCTGTCGACGGCTACGGCAATGCAAAACCGGCAGGGCACCTTTGGTGCCAAGGGTGGTTTAGTAAATCGAAGCCTTGTGGGATGCTCACATTTTTTCTAATCTTCCCGATCCTTAAAAGCACCAGGAGAATGCCATGAGCCACAAGTGCGACGTCACCGGAAAGAGCCGGCTTGTCGGAAACATCGTCTCGCACGCCAACAACCACACGAAGATGGTCCAGCGCGCAAACGTTCACAAAAAGCGCATCTTCGTGCCAGAACTTGGCAAGTGGGTGGTCGCTCGTGTTTCTGCCAACGGCCTGCGTACCATCGCCAAACAAGGCGCCTTCCAAGCTCTCGGGCTAAAGAAGTAATTCGTTTCTTCGATCTTGATGTAAGCCCTTTCGCCCAACGCGGCGGAAGGGCTTTTTGTTATGGTACTCCCAAACCAGATGAGGGAAATCGACAATGAACGTTATGCCTTTCGCGAAAATGAACTTGAGCTTCTTGGAGAATGCCTTCTGGCCGGTCTTGGCGTTGAGCTTGGGTTGGCTTGTGGGGCTTCTGCTCGAAAAGTTGTTGGTGGGGCGCCTAAAATTCCTCGCCTCGCGAACGGCTTGGGAAGGGGAATCCATCGTCATCGAATCGGTTCAAGGACTGATGAAATGGATTGGCGCCTTGTTCGGTTTGCACCTCGCGTTGTTCCATTGGATCGTTTCCGTCGACGTCGCCTCTTGGCTCCAAAAGGGGACGATGATCGCGGCAATCCTGGTGGCGACCGTCTTTTCGGCGCGCGTCGCCGTGGGGTTCGTCAAGCTCTACACGCGGTCGGTCGAGGGGGTCGTGCCCTCCATGTCGATCTTCCATTCCCTGACCAAAGTTTCGGTCTACGTCATCGGGATCTTGATCGGCCTCCAGTCGGTGGGAATTTCCATCGCGCCCATCCTCACCGCCTTGGGAGTGGGTGGATTGGCCACCGCCCTGGCCTTGCAGCCCACCTTCGCCAATCTTTTTTCCGGGATCCAGATCTTGGCGAGCGGCACGATCAATTTGGGCGATTTCATCAAGCTCGATTCCTTGGAAGAAGGGGTCGTTCAGGACATCAATTGGCGAACCACCTCCCTGCTCAATGCCTCCAACAACCTGGTTTTGGTCCCCAATTCCCGGATGGCCAACGCGGTGGTGGTCAACCACCACTACCCGGTGCGGGAAACCAATACGACGGTTTCCTGGACCGTGACGTTTGGAGCCGACCTTTGTCGAGTGGAAGAGATCGCCGCGGAAGTGGGGCTTTGGGTCCAACAAAACACCCAGGGGGCTGTTTCCACCCATGTTCCGGTGGCGAGGTTCACCCATTTCACCAATGAGGGGATCGGCTTCAGTGTTGGGTTAAGAGCCAGCGACTACGGGACCCAATTCTTCCTCAAGCACGAGTTCATCAAGCTCTTGACCCAACGATTTGCTCACGAAGGCATCGAAATCCCGTATCCACACCGGGTTATGGTTCAAAAGGATTCACGATCAGCGGTTGCCTAACTCGATGCGATGATTACCTTTCCACCCTCTTTTCCGTTCTGAAAGGACTTTACCATGGCTGTACCCAAGCGTAAGCATTCGGCCCAGCGTCGTGACAAACGCCGCACCCACTATGTGATCAGCGCCAAAGGATTGATCAAGTGTGACCATTGTGGACAGCCCAAGCAGTCCCACCGGGTCTGTTCCAAATGCGGCTACTATGCCGGTCGCGAGATCCACGAGCCCATCGAGTACTAAGTCGGGGGCTCCAATGGTCCGCGTTGCTCTTGACGCCATGGGTGGCGATCTCGGTCCTCGGGCTGCGGTCGAAGGTGCCATCACCGCCCTGCGAACTGCTCCAGGTCCTCTGACCGTTGTCCTCACGGGTGACGAGCCTACCTTGCGTGGACTCATCACGGAGTGTGGCGGCGAAGGTCTGGCGTTGGAAATCGTGCACACCACCCAGGTGGTGGAAATGTCGGATACCCCTACGGTCGCCTTGAAAACCAAGCCGGATTCTTCTCTCGCGGTCTGCGTGGGGTTGCAGAAAAAGGGACTGGTTCATGCTTCGGCAAGTCCTGGCAACACGGGAGCCATGATGGCGGCAAGCCTCATGATTTTGGGCCGTGCCGGCAAGATCAGTCGGCCCACGGTGGCCACCTTGATCCCCACCTCGACCAATCGCGTCGTCATGGTGGATTCGGGAGCCAACGTCGATGAAAAGCCAACCCAGCTCTTGCAATTCGCCGTTTGCGGATCCATCTACGCCCGCCTCATGTTGGGGGTCGAACATCCCAAAGTGGCGCTCTTGAACATGGGCGAAGAAGAACACAAGGGGACCGAAACGGTCTCCGAGACCTACAAGCTTCTGAAGGCCAGCCACCTGAATTTCATCGGCAATGTGGAAGGCCACGATGTCTTGCGCGGTGGGTTTGACGTGCTGGTGACACCGGGATTCACCGGGAACGTGGTCCTGAAGTTCATCGAGGGAATGGGTGAATTCATGGTCCACAACTTCCGCGATGCGGTGAGTGGCGACAAATTCGATGCGCTCTTCGAAAGCTTCAATTACGAGAACGCCGCCGGAGCCCTTTTGCTCGGGTTGGATGTCACCTCCCTGATCATGCACGGGAGATCCACGGCGCGCGCCTACTGCACCGGTGTCCTTACCGCTCGGCAGATGGCCGAAGCCCAGGTTCACCGCAAGATCGCCGAAGACATCGAGCGATTGGGATCGGCAACGTGAGGCTGCGGGCGGGAATTGTCGAAGTGGGCCAGGCCCAGATCGGCAATCTCGTGGAAAACGACGGGCTGGTCGCCATGGGAGTGGACACTTCCGATGAATGGATCCGTTCTCGTTCCGGAATCGAACGCCGTTGGTTTGTGAGCCCGGAGGATGGGCGCAAAACCTCGGAATTTGGCGCTTTGGCTTTGGAAAACGCCCTCTCGCGCAGTGGCTGGACGGCCGATTCGCTCGACGCGATCGTGTGCACCACCTCCACGCCCGAATTCAACTCCTACCCGGCCACGGCCTGCCTGATCCAAGAGCGAGTCAAGGCCGTGAACGCCTTTGGTCTTGATGTCACGGCGGCTTGCACCGGGTTCGTCGCTGGTTTGAACATCGCCGCGAACTACATCGCGGTCGGGCAGTGCAAACGCGTGGCCCTGGTCAGCGTCGAAGTGAACTCCCGGATCCTTGATTTTTCCGACCGCAACTCGTGCGTGTTGTTCGGCGATGGGGCGGCGGCGGTGCTTTTGGAAGCCCGTGAAGACGGTTCCGGGGTGCTGGCATCCGAGCTCAAAAGCGATGGCAATCTGGCCCAAATCCTGGATGCCCCCAAGATCCGCATGGATGGCAAGGC
>CAIKAA010000067.1 GCA_903825275.1 uncultured Fibrobacterota bacterium
GAGCTGGTGACACAATTTGACAAGTGGTGCTATTTCCTCAAGAACTTGGAAAGCTTTGAGGTCCTACCGGAAATCCTGCACGAGCCTGTGTTCGTTCAGGGAATCGAGACCTTGCGCGAAGGAGCACTGACCAAGGACGAACTGTCCGGGTACGAGCAAAGCATGAAGGATTACTGGGATTTTACGATCTACCTCCGCGAGCAAAAGGACGATGCCAAAGCAGAAGGCAAGGCTGAAGGATTGGCGGAGGGGAAAGCAGAGGGGAGAGTCGAGGGGTTGTCGGAAGGACTGGTGACCGAGATCGTCGAGTCCGTTTCGGAAGGCGATCTGAGCCCTGCGCGCGCAAGGGAAAAGTTGCAGGCCCTATGCGCCCGGGGGCGGATCACCGCGGAACAATGCGCGGATGCTTGTTCTCAGATCGACCGTCGGAAGCTTTTGTAGGGATCGGGTACTTGTGGTGCGATGCCCTGAGCTTGTCGAAGGGAGCTTGTCGACCGCCCATTGACCTGCAATAGCTGCGGGGCGCCTTTGGTGCCAACCATGCCCGATCCCTACAACAGCGCTCGCCGTTGAAACCCCAGCAACCCGAGTTGGGTCGCCACCGAGGCCGTGAGCGCCATCGCAAATCCTGCGGCCAATCCGCATCGCACCAGGCTGATGGAAAGAATCGCGAAGAAGAAGGCGAGTCCGGACAATGCGGGCAGGAATCCTCCCAGCAAGCGCGCGACAGCGAGGTGTCCGTTTTGGGCGTGTGCGAACGCGACCAGAATGGTGGTCGCGACGGGGAAGGGTGCGAGAAGTCCGCTCCAGGCGGGACCCAATAGATTCGAAAGGCTGGCAACCGTTCCCACCATCAAGGCCGCGGAACCCATTCGAGCGACCAGGTCCCAAGTGGGGGGCTGCGCAATGACGTCAGATACTGTCTGGTGCTGGTTTTTGGGGAGCAGTCGGCTAGCGAACCAAAGACTGGCCAAGGCTCCGGCCAACCGAGCGATCCATCCGACCTCGACCGGACGCATGGCGGCGGCGGAAAGCAAATACAGCGACCATCCAATGGGAAGAGCCAAGGCCCAGGGGAGGGCTCGGGACAAGTGGGCATATCCGACTGCGAAGACCGCCAACGCCGTGATTCCCGAAAGGGCGGCAAGGGCCGACTTGGCGCCAAAGGCTGGGCCGTTTTCCAAACTGATCACCAGCAACAAAGGCCCCGCCACAAAGGGCAGAGCCGCGATCCAGCCGCCGACTCGAGCGCCCCATTTCCGAGTGGCCAATGAGGCGGCCGCGACGAGCAGGGGGGCCAAACAAAAACGGAGCACCAAAAGCTTCATGCCCGCGAGAGCTCCCAACGGACATGCTCGCGCAAGCGATCGAGGTTTCCAAACTTCAGGCCCAAATCCCGTTCGATCGCGGAAACGTCGAACAAGTACGGGGACTCGCCGTAGCCGCGGTCTTCCAGGACAATTTCTGTCGTCTTCCCAGAAACCTCGTCGGCAAGCTTCACGACTTCCACCCAACTGCGCCATTCGGCCGACATCGCGTAATGGAGAGTGGGCGAAGGTTCATGGGTGAGCAGGGCGAGGTAGACTTCGGCAATGTCCTGTCCATGCAAGAATTGGGTGCCGTCGTGCTGGATCAATTTCACGCTCTGCCCATTGGCGACGCGGCGGCAGATGTCGCGAAAGCGGGTGTCGGGCTGGCCATGGGCGCCTTCCACGATGGCTTCGCCAAACGTGTATCCGGGCCGAACGGTGTGGACCGAAATGTTGTGTTTGAATCCAAAAGCGCGCAAGTAGGCCTCGGTGGCGGCTTTGGTGGCGCCGTAGAAATCGGTTGGCCGAGGCGCCATGTCTTCGCGGTTGATCGCGGCCATTTCCCCATTGGCCGCCGTCGAACTGGTGTAAATGATCCGTCCCACTCCCGCATCCACAGCCGCCTGGAACAATCGTACCGAACCTTCGGTGTCGTTTTGCAGCATGTCGATCCCCGTGTCGCCCCAACCCAGCCCGATGTGGACCAGGACGTCGCAGTCCTTGAGGCAGACCCAAGAAGTGGGATCCAACAGATCGCCACGGGCCAGTTCAATTCCTGGAACATTGGCCAAGGCGGGGACCTTGGAGGGATCGCGACCGGTGGCCACGACCTGGTGTCCGGCTTTGGCGAGTTTGACAGCGACGTGGCTTCCGATGAAGCCGGTGGCTCCGGTGACGGCGATGCGCATGGGTGCATTCCTTCTGGGATGGATCGGTGGAGTTGGGCGATTCGCAAGCAACAGGTAGACCCTGGCAGGAGCCTGTTCATCTCCTCGGGAAGCTTACTTGAGGAACGCCAACAAGGAAAAGGACAATTCGAGGTGATTTTCTTCGGTCTCGCGGCCCATCCCGATGCGGATGTCCGGATGGGCGTCCAAAGCGGTGACCCAAAGGGTTTCGGTCTGCAAGGACAACCAATCCCGGAGAGGAACCAGGGCGCCCGCTCCCATCCCGATTTCGGTCCAGTCGGCATCACCAAGCCAAGAGTGGCGCTGGGACACTTTTCGCCAAAGGAAAGGGACGTATCCGGTCGCACTTCCCTGCAAAAGGACCGCCCCCAAAGTGAGGTCCCAGCGCGTTTCCGAAAAGGATGTGTCGGGTCCATTGCCGCGACGGGTTTGGGAGGACTTGCCCCATCCTCCTTCCACGAACAGTCGGGGCAGCGGCTGGAGGATGGCATGGGCATCGATCCAAAGCCGGGGATCGTCGAGGGGCGTTTGGACCAAACTCAGGCGTCCGCCCAATCCCAGCATGTGAGTGGCGACCGAGCTGGTTTGGGGGTCGCTAGCTGCGGAAAGCAATTGGGAAAATCCGCTGGAGGCACACATCATCAGGGCGAGAATCCATTTCCGATAAGGCGTTTTGTCCCAATTCCCAAAGGAAAATTCCAAGTTCATTGCAGGCTCTCCAAAATGCGGAGGTAACTCGCGTAGCGATCGGGGTGGATCTGTCCCTCTTCCATCGCTTGGATCACCGCACACCCGGGTTCCCGCGAGTGCAGGCAGTCGTTGAAGCGGCAATGCCCGAAGAATTCGTTGAAATCGGTGAAGTAGAGTTGAATCTCCTGGGCGCTCACGCGGTGCATCGCCAGCTCCCGGATTCCGGGAGTGTCGACGATCCGGGTGGCTTCCGAAATCCGGTACACCTTGGCGCGCGTGGTGGTGTGCCGGCCACGGCCATCCTTGCCGCGGACCTCGCCGATTTCGGCATCGGCGCCAGGGACCAGAGCTTGGATCAACGAACTCTTTCCGACACCCGAAATTCCGGCGAACGCGCTCCATCGACCTGACAAAAATTGACGAAGCTCGTCGAGTCCCTCGGGATTCACGGCCGATCCCTTCAAGACGGGAACTCCCAGCCGACGGTAGGTGTCCAGATCGGGTTCTGGGGTGTCGAGATCGCATTTGTTCAAGAAAATCGCCGGGGCAACGCCTCCCAATTGGGCTGCGACCAAGAAACGGTCGACGAACCGAGGGTGGAATCGGGGGCGATCGACCGACACCACGATCACCAACACATCCAGATTCGCTGCGACCACGATGTCCAGATGGTTGCGGGCATCGGGCCCAGGGCGCGAAAGGCGAGTTCGTCGTGGCTCCAAGGAGGTGAGCAGCCATCCCGAGCCCGGAAGTGGGTGGATTTGGGCGCGGTCGCCCACCGCCACCAAGGACTCGCGACCTAATACCAATCGAGGAGAGTAGGAACATGCGATGATCTCGCCGAGCCGTTCGCCTTCCAAAACTTCGACCTCGACGGTCCGTCGGCTGACGCTGACCACTACCGTGGAAAGGGGATCGCCCGCGACATCGGGGAGCTTTTCTACCCGGATCTTGCCTCGCGAACCGCGCAGGTCCTTGCGCCGATGGATGCCTCCCAACGGGTCGTCCGAGAAGCCTTCTCGCCAAATGACTTCGGGATCCGGGCGGCGCGCGCGCGACAGGCGTCGACCACCTTGGCGATCGAGGTCGCCGTCCGTCGATTCCAGCGGCGGTGCCTCAGCCACCCATGGCTTCGATGGAACGATCTCGCAGATCTTCCAGCAAACTGGCCAGGTGGATTCGGGCGGGGAGGTTTGGCATCAGACTGAGTTCCAGCTCCGCCGCATCGAGTTCGTCGTTCAAAAGGCTGCGCGCCTTGCCCAGAACCCCGGTCGCTTCCAGCGTCGAAAGCAGCTCGGAAGTGGAGATATGGGCAAAATCCGACATTTCCTTGCCGGTCAATTCGCGCAACAACAAGGCCGGCAAATTGACCAATCCATTGGAAAGATCTGTGCGGGCAGGTTTGTCGAGATTGGGAATGGCTCCCAGATCCAACAAATCGTCGCACATCTGGAAGGCCATTCCAAAACGGTGGCCAAACCGCGCCGAGGCCTCGGTTTGAACCGCCGACAATCCCGCCGCGATCGCGCCGCAACGGCAGCAAGTCTCCAAAAGCGAAGCCGTCTTGAGGTGGATGACCTCGCGGTAGGCGTCCCAGGTCGGGGTCGCGCTGCGCGAAAGATCGAGCTCGGCGACTTCTCCGGCCGTCAGGCAACAGCTGGCGTGGTTGATGGTCTCGACAATTTCTGACCGCTTCGAGTCGATGGCCAGTCTCATGGATCTGGCAAACGCGTAATCGCCGACCAGC
>CAIKAA010000068.1 GCA_903825275.1 uncultured Fibrobacterota bacterium
CAAATCGTCTCCGGGAAACAATTGGATCGTCCAAAGGTCCATGCCTTCGAAATGATTCACCGTACCCAACACATACCGGCGCTTGGGGTTTTCGGAATATTGCCTCACCCAAAACGAATTGTAGAGGTTTTGGTTGAAGTTCAAAACGGCAGTGGCAAAATCCCAATGCAACGGGTATCGACTCGAATTGGTGAACCAGAGCACTCCCGAATCCAAGGAATAGATGAATTTGGTTGCAGTGGCGTGGCCATGCGAATAATTCATCGGTGGGCCTTTCAAAATCGACCAATCTTTTGGGCAACCCAGGCGATGGAGATAACTCGCGGTATCGTTGGCTTGGTTTGCGCAATTCCAAATCGTTGCCGAGGGTTTCGACTCTGCTGGAGAAGAAACCGCATCGCACCCCGCCAAAACCATCATTATTGCCAACAAAACCACACAAACTTTGCGCATGCAAGGAAGGTACAGTGGAAAAAGGCGAGATCTGGGTTGATTTCGGCTCCAGGGAGCAATTGGTGTTCTCGGACGGAGTAGGACGTTTTTCCCAACCCTCACGGAACGACAACCTGGGCGCAGACGCCTCCGACCTGGTATTTTCTCCCGGCAAACACCGACACGTTTTCGAACTCCAGAAAGGAACGCTTTTCATGCAACTCCAGGAAGTCCGTCAAATTCTGCGTCGCGGCGACGAGCGCGGTCACTTCGATTTTGGATGGTTGAACACCTTCCATTCCTTCAGCTTTGGCGATTACCACGATTCGGATTGGATGGGCTTTTCCGACCTACGAGTCATCAACGAGGATTGGATCGCGCCCGGCAAGGGTTTTGGGATGCACGGCCATCGCGACATGGAAATCGTCACTTGGGTTTTGGAAGGCGCGATCGAACACCGCGACAGCCTGGGAAATGGCGAGGCGTTGCGGCCCGGCGAAATCCAGCGCATGACCGCTGGATCGGGAATTCGGCACAGCGAAGCCAATCCCTCTCCGACCGAGTCCTTGCACCTTCTACAAATTTGGCTGCTCCCTTCGCGCCTTTCGTCCGTTCCATCCTACGAACAAAAAGTTGTCGATCCCTCTGCCATGGAGAACCAATTTGCGTTGGTGGCTGGCCCCGAGGGATCGAACGCAACAGTTTCCATCGGACAGGATGCCAAGATCTTTGTGGGACGATTTTTGACCGGGGCCAAGGTCTCGAAGATTTGGAACCCCAACCGGTCGGCATGGATCCAAGTCACCAAGGGCGCGGTGGAAATTGCAGGAGTTCGGTTGGTCGCCTCAGATGCGCTGGGTTTGGTTTCACCGGGTGAGGTGATGATCGAAATCCTTGAACCTTCGGAAATCCTGGCCTTTGATTTGAGAGGGTGAACGATCCCGGTCGAGACGTTAGCGGCGATCTAAAGTCCTCCCCCCCCCTCCCGAAAGAATTTGATAAATTTTGGGACCATGAACCACGACATCCTTGGGCTTCCCTCCTTTTCTGTCATTGGACTCGAAGCCAACGGCCCCACCGCCAGCTGTTTCGATTGGGTGCCCAAGCTTTGGGCGAAAACATTGCCGCGTGCCAAGGAGCTTGAGGGAATGAAAATCGAAGGATGTTGGGGATTGATGAGCGACAGCGAGACCTTTTTGGCGCCTTGGAAAGAGCAAGGACGGTACTTGGCTGGCTGGCAGGTTCCCCGCGAAACCGAACCCTTCAGCGACTGGAAAGTTTGGACCCTTCCCGCCAGTGCTTGGTTGCGAATCCAGCTTCGGCTCGACCAATACGACGAGGCCTTTTCCTTCATGACTCAGGAATTTTTCCCGAACAACCCCTGGGTTGCTAACGGGGCATGCCACGAGTTCTACCCGAACGATTTTTGCAATCCCAAAACCGATCTTCTGTACTGTTGCGTGCCCATCGCCCCGAACCCTGGCTAATCGCGCCACACACGATTGGCTAGAGATCTCGCGAAAAGAATGGGAGGCCTCGAAGCGCCTCCCCACTGAATGACCCTAGTGGTGCTTCGTCTTTTTCTTGGTCGCCTTGACGGCTTCGGCTTTGTTCTCGACGGGAGTCGGCACCACGGCCAACTTCGCAAGAGCGTTGGCCTTGGCGGCCTCGGCTTGCATCGCGAGGAAATGGCTGTCGGTAGGCCAGCGAACCAAGGCGCTTTGGATCCAGGCCAGTTGTCCGTAGGAGTCCTTCATCCCCGACAAGGCGGCAAAGCCATAGTCGCGGCAGGGCTTGTTGCTGGAATCTGCTTTGACACATTCTGACGCCGATCGAAAGACGTTGGCTTGCAGACGCCACATGGCGCTGGAATCGAGTCCGTGGGAATGATTTGCGATCCGCAAATTTCCCAGCGACACATATTCCAACAGGGAATCGGGAGGGACGCTGCAGGCCTTGATCGAATCGGCCATGCGCAGCAAGAGCGTGTCGGTGCGCTCGTCCAGCATCGCAAGATTTCCCGTCAAACCGAACCTTTCGCAATCACCCATTCCCGACTGGGAAGAGCGCAGGGCCGACCAAGCGGAATCGTATTGGTGTCTGGCACCCAATTCCTTGACGGTGGTCGCGATGTGGTTCGATCGCAGCCACCATCCGCAAAGGGCGATGGCGACGCATCCTGCAGCGGCAACGATCCAGGTGGATCGACGTTGCAGAAAGGGAGGAGGAACGTCTTCGTTTTCGGTCGAGAAATCCATAATGGCAGGTCCTTTGGAGAAGCCGCCTTCGTGGAGTTACGAAAGAGGTCCAAGCAAGTCTGCATCGCGTTTTGGTGTTTCGGGGCAATTCTTTCAAAAGACACCTTTCACCCCAGTGGGCGAAACAGATCGGAAAGAACCTCGGGGGTGAAGTCCAGCGAGGCGGCACCACCACCTTCCAGAATGGAGGCCGCGAGTTCCGCCTTGCGCTTTTGGAGGGCCACAATCCGTTCTTCCACGGTGCCACGAGCCACCAACCGGTAGACGAAGACGGGTTTTGACTGGCCGATCCGGTGCGCCCGGTCCATCGCCTGGGCCTCCACGGCGGGGTTCCACCAAGGGTCCAAAAATACGACCGTGTCGGCAGCGGTCAGATTCAACCCAATGCCGCCGGCCTTGAGGGAAAGCAGGAAGACCGGTGCCTGGCCTTCTTGGAAGGCTCGCACCACGGCTCCTCGATCTTGGGTCGATCCATCGAGTCTTAGGAATTCGATCTTGGACGAGGACAAGATCGGCTCGACGAGGTCCAAAAAGCCGGTGAACTGGCTGAACACCAGAATGCGGCGCCCCTCCTCAACCATTTCTGGCAAGTTCTGATCCACCCACTCCAGCTTGGCCGATTCCAGGCAACCCTTGGAAATGTCGAGGGGCAAAAGTCGCGGGTCACAACAGGTTTGGCGCAAGCGAAGCAATGCATCCAAAATTTGGATGGAAGAGGTCTCAAAACCTTGTTGGGCCAAAATTTGGCGAAGTTTCTGGTCTTGGGCGATGCGCACCGTTTCATACAGGTCCCGCTGATGCCCTTCCAACTCCACATATTGGACAATTTCCGTCTTCTCGGGAAGGTCTGCGGCCACTTCCGATTTGGTGCGACGCAACAGAAATGGAGCCACCACTTCGCGCAGGCGGTTTCGCAAATCCTCGTCGCCCAGCTTTTCGATCCGGGGGCGAATGCAACGGTGGAAATGGCGTTGGGTGCCAAGCAATCCCGGAACCAACAGGTCGAAAAGACTCCACAGTTCTCCCAGGTGGTTTTCCAGGGGCGTGCCTGTCAGAGCCAGGCGCAAGCGCGAAGGGATCTTTTGCGCCACCGCCCGGGCCTGGGTCTTGGAGTTTTTCAAAGTTTGGGCTTCATCCAAAACAACCATGTGCCATTTTCTGTCCAACAGCCATTCTTCGTCGCGGGAAAGCAGGGAATAGGTGGTGATGACCACTTGGGCAGCGTCGGCCTCTTCGCGCAGTTGGTGGCGCTGGGCTCCGTGCAGCACGACCACCCGAAGGTCGGGCGCGAATCGCGCGAATTCATCCGACCAGTTGGGGGCCAAAGACGTCGGGCACACGACCAGACACGGGTTTTCCAATCGTCCAGCGCGGTGCTCGCAGGCGATGTGCGCGATGGTCTGGAGGGTTTTGCCCAATCCCATGTCGTCGGCCAGCACACCGCCAAAGCCGTGTTCCGACAGCCATTGCAGCCACGAAAGCCCCACAACCTGGTAGGGGCGCAGGGTGGCGTGCAGGGTGTCGGGAAGATTGACCGTTCGGGGCGAATGGACCGAAGCGAGCGTCTCCCGCAAGCCTTCCAGCCGATCGAGTCCCTGCCAATCCTCAATTCCCATCAAACCCAAGCCGGCGGCGAGGAGTTTGGAGACCCGGACGGCCTTGGCGTCTTGGGTCAAGAGAAAGGCCAGGCCCGAAAAGATCGGCAACATCCGGTCTGCAGGAAGTCGCAGATAACCCCCGGAAATTTGCACCGTGAGAGAGAGTCCACTGTGCAAGTGGGAAAGGACCGATTCCAAATTCGAAGCAGACAGAATCTGACGACACAGATCGATCAATTCCAGGGGTCCCTGTTCAGTGTCCACGCTCAACGACATCCCGAACCAGCCCTTGTCTTCCGTCAAGGATCCCGACCACGATTTGACCTCGACGAGCTTTAGGGGAAGCTGTTCTCCGACCTCGATCTCCCAACCTTCTTGGCGCAAAGCGGGAACGTGGATTTCCAGAAAATCCAAAAGGGTTTCGACCGATTCGGACGAAGACCGGCGCACCACCGAAAGCCCGTGGCGTCGCCACCCCAACTCGTCGAGCCGTTCGCGAAACCGTTCTTCGGCCGCAAGGTCGCGAGGGCAGCGCACCTCCTGTCCCTCTTCCTTCCAGCCAACACTCTCGAGTCGTTCCGTCTCCTCGATCGATCTGGGCCCGTAGCGAAAACTCAGGCGTCCGCCATCGGTCAAGCGCACTTTGGACAAGGATTCCTGGGTCTGAAACCGATTCAGGACCAACACGGGAACGCAGGGGTATATGGCCTCGCGCGGGGCTTGGTGGGAAGAGTCGTCTCCGCCATCCAAGCAAAGCGCCAGCGCCGCGACGTGGACGCACCGCTCCAGCGGGCCGCAGGCGCTACAAAATCCTTCCAATTGGGGAGGATCCCAAAACCCTTCGATGCGGATGGGCATCGAACCCTTGGCGGTCACCCAGCCTTGGAATTTCCCCCAGGCGGACTTGCCCTTCCACTTGCCTTTGGCCTGGCGCGACATGGCGCGAATCAGCTCTTGGTCTTCGGCTCGGGGGAACCAATGATCGAGCCAAGCCGCAATGCGAGGGGGTCGATTTTCTTTGGTCCGTGGACCGCGAGGCAGTTGGTTCATGCTCGATCCACGGCAGAGAAGGCTTGGTCCAATTTCTCTTCGACCCAAATCAAGGGGATTTTTTCCTGTTCCAGGCGCAGATTTTGTCCGACCACTTGGCGATAGGCAAGCCATTCGCCTTGGTTCAAGTGCTGCAATTCTTTGGACCCGGCGGGTGTTCCGGGGCAAGCTAGCTTTCTCCAGAGGGTGAAGGTCGCGTTATCCATCGCCACCGACTTCACGCGTTCGATCCTTGGTCGCAATGCATCCAGAATTTCAAAGCCTTGGGCATCAAGATCGCCCCAATAAATAACCTGATCCATTTGCGAGAGCCAGTCGGCCAGCTCAAGCACGGCCCAGCCTCTCCCCCAGATCGCCAGGGTGTGGGCTCGTGGCCCTAGCGAGAGCAGGGATTCCAAATTTTCAACGACCAGGACAGACTCGGGACGGGGACGCGACGACCAAGCCCTAAGCGACATGGCCAGATCGTCGGCGCAAAGCCCCAAGGTGGCGCGAAGCCCCTCGTCCAAAATTCGACCCCGCCAAAGGGGTTCACGTCGGGCCAATCCCCACCGACCCTCGAAGTCGCGGGAGGTGGGATCCAATTGGTCGGGTAGAGAGTGGGAAAGCAAGACGTCAAGGATGCGCTCGTTTTCTTCCACGAACTTGCCGTGCAGGTCCCAAGGCAAGGCGCGTCGGTGCCAACCACTCCGGGGATGATGGCGAAACCATTGGAGGGCGCGACAAAGCGAGGACCATTGACCACGCAATCCCCAGGCTCCCAGCGGGTCGCTTTCCCAAAAGGATCGCAGCGAAGGCTCGCGCGCCAAAACACAACGCGATAGCGACAGAAAATGTCCAAGACTGGCTTCGTCCACCAAACGACCCAGCGTGGACAGGTCACCCACCGTCAACCGGATCGGCCAGGATTGGGATCCCAGGCGTCGGGTTGTGCGGGTGTCCCAGGTTAGCAAAGCCCCCCTCTCCTCCAGCTTGCACGCTTCGCGCAAATGGTCCTTAACCGATTCGACGGTGGCTTTGGCATCAAGATCGGGAAGATCGAGGGTCCATCCCGGAAAGCTTCCCGTCTTGACGGATTCCGTCAACAGATCGGGGAGCGCGCGGCGGGCCTTGCGCGACACGGTTAGGACAAAGCTCATGCTTCGCCTCGCAAGGCGCGGCGGGCCTTGGCGCGACGGTCATGCAGTTCGGAAAGGCTCAGGTCGCACACCTGGGAGCGGTCCACCTCGCGGTCGTACCACACGTAGTGGCAGGTGGCGATAAACGGCTCGACCACATGGATCTTGTCGGACGGGGTGACCACCAAAAGCTGGAGATCCAGCTTGCGGAACAGTTCGAGGCAGAACCGGCTGGAATCGTCGTCGGAGCGTGAAAAGGCCTCGTCGATCACGACAAATCGCAGCGAACGGGACGCGACTTCTCCCTCTTCCAACCCAAAATGCCAAGCCAAACCCGAGGCCAACACGGTGTAGGCGAGCTTCGCTTTCTGTCCGCCCGAGAGCCCTGCCGAATCGGGGTAGTGACGAGCCTGTTCCATGGTGTCGGAATAGATCTCGCTTGCGGAAAATTCCAGCCAGTTGCGGACATCGATCACCTTGCGGCGCCAGCGTTCTTCGTCATTCAGCCGCTTCAACAATTTTTGGATCCGCAAAAACCGCGCTTCGTTCTCGGTTTCATCTTCCCGCGAAAGGTCGCCAATGCAATCGCGCAAGTCGGCCTTGAAGACCCGGATTTCCTCGTCGGGGACCGCGCTGGCCAACAGTTGCAGGTGGGTGCGCGGAGTGTAGGGAATGCGGGACAGGGAGGCGTTCAAGGTCGACAACGTGGAGCGGATCTCGCGTTCCTCGCGCTCGAGCTGGTTGCGAAACAGGCTGACTTCGCGCACCACGCTGGTCCGCAGCAGCTCCCGGAACCGGGCTTCGTGGCGCGGCAGATCGTCGTGGACCACGCGCTGGTGCAGGGCCAGGAACGATTCCAGGTAATCGAGGGTCGAACCCAAATTCGCGCTGTCGGCCGGGAAGCGCTTGAGGTATTCGCCCATCGCGCCTTGGATGGCGTCGCGGGAGCGGGCGATTTCCCCGGCGCGGTCTTGCTGGCGCTTGCGCAACCATTCGGTCAATTTCCGTCCCAAATCCTCCAGCCCCGCGAGATCGGGAAGGATCTTGCGACGCGCGACTTCGGCATCCAACCGTTGGAGGTCGGCCCCGGGGCATGTCCCGCGTTCTTGGAGCAAGGTTCGGCAACGCACTTGCTCGGCTTCCAAGGCTTGGGCCTTGTTTTCCAAAGCTCCCTCTTCTTGAAAGAGCCGATTGCGCTGGCGGTCCAGCTCGTCCACCTCGCGGCGCAATCGAGATCGCTGTTCTTGCAAACCCGCCAAAGCGTCGCTTTCCGCTGCCAGCCGCGAGGCCTCCTCCCGGTTTAGGGCGATCCGCCCTTCCACTGCGGCGAGGTCCAACGCTTCCCAAGACAGGAGAAGGTCGGGGAGGCGATCCCGAAGGGTTTCCTCGCGCCGAATCGCGGCCAGATCCGTATCGAGGCGAGCGAGGGTTTCGCGCAAACGCGAGGCTTGGTCGTTTTCCTCGGCCATCTCCCCCGCGATCCAGCGAATCTTCTCTTCGTTGGTCCAGCCCAACACCCATCGCGACCGATCACTGAGCAGGTGGCGGTCGTCTTTTTCATGAAGACTTTCTCCGCCGCGCACCAAGCCATTTTTTGTCAAGGCATAGGCGCTTGCGGGAACCTCGTCGAGATGTTGGCAACACACGTGATCGTAGCGTTCGGCCAGGAACGTTGCGAGCCACGCCTTGTGGGGCGTGCCGGGGCGGATGTCCAACTTGCCCGCCACGGTCTCAGAAGCGGGTACGCGAGGGTCGGTGCGGGGTTTTTCGGCGCGATGGAACACCAACCGACCTTTGAGGTGGGTGTTCTCGACATGGTCGCGCACCTCTCGATAAAGCCTCGAGGGCACCAACATCCGCAGCGCAAATCCGTGGAGAAGGCGTTCGATGGCCGGCTCCCAAGACGATTCGGATTCGCGCACCCGCAAGAGCTCGCCCACGTAGGGAAGCTCGTCGTCGGCCACCTTCATCGCCAAGGCGAGTTCGTGCCGCATCCGGATTTGGATTTCGGGGATCTGGCTTTGGCGCGATCGCAGGGAATCCAGTTCCACGCGAAGGTTGGACAAATTCTGGTCGCGCTGGCCCAGCTCCAAAACGGTGGCATCGCGGGTTTGGGTTTTGTCGGCGCGTTGAGCGTCCAAATTCAGCAGCTCTCTCGAAGAGGATCGCAAGATCTCCAAGCGATCCGCATCGCTTTGGGGCAAGGCCAATCCCAAGGGCTGCAACACCTCCACCAAACGTTCCCGTCGGGAACGGATCTCGCGTCCCTGCTCGGCAAGGCGTTTCCCATCTTGTTCCAATTCCTGCAAGCGCCGACCGGTGGCGTTTCCCGCGATGTCTCCTTCCACCCCCGCAAGGCTTGCTCGCCGATCCTCCAAGTCGCGTTCCACCGGGACCAAACGAGTGTGCAAGGACTCTCGGCTGATTTCGAGGTGTTCCTGTTCGGTGGTCAGTAAACGCGATTTGGTTTGGGCCATCCATTGCGGAAGAACAGATTCTGTCAAGGCATCTTCGGCGCGCTGGGCATCGCTATTGGCGAGTTCGGTGGCGCGATTCGAGAGGGGGTCCAAAATTTCCCGTTGCCGACGCGCGACCAAAATCGCCTCGTGGCTTCGAGACAAGTCCTCGTGGCTTTCGCGCAACCGACCCAGGGCCTCTTCGGCTTCCCCCGCATCCAGCATGTGCTCGCGCACAAAGGAGGTCAAACTCCCGATCGATTTGAGCGAGACGGTCTGGTTGAACAAAGTCAAGGCTTTTTCCGACCGCAAGCCGAACAGCCGCTCGAATCGCCCTTGGTAGTCGCGGAAGGTATCGCAAACCTGCCCGTAGGAACGCAATCGTTTTTTGAGTTCGGCGGGATTGGCCGTTCCCAAAAAATGGTCCTGGATGGACAGGGGAAGCTCCCCGACAAAGAAGAGCTTTTTCAACGTATCGCCATCGAACCAAAAGGTTTGGGCCAAGGTGGCGCTGGCCTTGAGGGCATCGTTTTCAAACACCGCCAAAAGCACCGACCGGGCCGTGGCGCGCTCGCGATGGGTCTTGACCCGCGAGCGGTTGGTCGACTCGTCGCGTTCCTGGCCAAACGCCCCCAAGACATAGCTGGTTTCGTCGCGCTCTTTCTTCTTCTCGTTCCCCGAGGCCAAGTTGTAGCTGCGCTTGGCAGAGGGAACCAAAAGCGTGAGAATGGCATCCACCACGGTCGATTTCCCCGACCCATTGTCCCCGGTCAACAACGAGGTCATCCCCTGCGGCGACAACCTCCAGATCGCCCCGTCAAAAGTCCCCCAATTCAAGATCTCCAGCCGCGACAACCTCCACCCCGCCTGGGCATTTTCCAACGAGGCAAATAGGTCACCCATGGTTCACTCCCAAAAGCCGCATCGCAGGATCAAGATGAAGAGACAATTCCTGGATCACGGTGTCCAAATCTCCAGGATCCCAGCGCAATCGACGGCCAAAAGTCGATGAGAAATAGAATCGGGAGAATTGCTCATGAGATCGCTTCCATTTCCATGTAGGGTTGGATCAGCTTTTCGACATGTCGCTCCCGAGCGAATTCCAAAATCTGTCGGCGGGTTGCTTTCCCCTCGCGGATGGTTTCGCGCAAGGCTTCCAGGGCGATGTCCAAGCCCACCCGATGGCGCATGCGAAAGAGATCGGCGACGGTCTTTGCCGGGCTGTATACGCGAATCTTCACGCCGTCGCGAAAGTGCTCCTCAATTCCATGATGGAAGGCCACACCAGAAAACCGAAGAATTTCCATCTCAAGGCCCGTTTGTTTGGGTGCCCGCGATCGCTCTTCAATAGCGATCCAAACGCGATGAGGAAGTTGGGTGGTCAGGTGATGAAATTCCAGTGCCGATTGAAGACA
>CAIKAA010000069.1 GCA_903825275.1 uncultured Fibrobacterota bacterium
AGAATCTGACTCAACTTTGCCAACGGCAAAGCTGGATGCGGATCCAAAGCCATTCGTTCTTCCGTCGGAAACTTTTTTTTGATCTCCACGAGAATGTTGTGGAACTTGTCGATCTGCTCATCCGTGAAGGATACCGAATCCTTGCGGTCCAGGGCAGCAACACAATACTGCGGAGGACCTAGCGGATCCTTATTGTTCACATAAATCTTGATCGAATCTTTGGGAACCATCACAACCAGGTCAAACGGAGGAGGCATTTTCACCTCCTGGATTTTATCCGGCGGAATCGGAGTGGGAAGCTTTGCTTCCAAGACCACCACTGTGAAGAAGCTTGCTGTGAGCATGAGGAACGGAATCAAAGTAATCATCACGTCCAAGAAGGGAACCAGATTCAGTTCCTCCTCATGATCCTCAAGCTTAATCTTCTTTTTACCTGACATGAAGTCGCTCCACCTGGAATGATTCGATGATGTATCAACTGTTCCGGAATAAACTACCGGAACAGACTACACAGACTCAGGTATGAATTACTTGGCGTTCTCGTGAAGCTTGCCAAAAGCCTTCAAGGTCACCCAGTCAAGGGCTTCCGAGGAGGAATGGTCGATTTCTTCGATCAATTGTGCGGCCTTGGCCGACAAGAACGAGTGGAGAACCATGCAAATGACCGCGATGAACAACCCTTGGAAGGTGTTGTGCAAGGCTTCGGAAATACCCGAGGCCATCACGGTTTGCTTGGTGGCGGCATCCACGTTGCCGAGGCCCTTGAACATGGAGATCATTCCCCAAACCGTTCCCACAAGGCCGAGCAACACGGCGGCGTTGGCGATCAGCGAGAGATAGGCAACGCGAATCGTGATCTTGGGAACCACGGTCAAATAGGCGGCTTCGACGTTTTGCTTGACCAAGGCTTCATCGCAGCCGTAACGCTCGACGGCGGCCTTGACCACGGCAGGAACCAATCCCTTTTTCTGATTGGCGCAAAGGCGAAGGGCATCATCGACACGATCTTCCACTAGAAGAGCGCGGACCTTTTTCATGAACACGCGGGTGTCGAGGGAGTAGTCGCCCCAGAAACGCCAAGCGCGGTCGATCGCGATTCCGAAGCCAATAAAGCCCACGAAGAGCGTAATGAACATCATGAATCCGCCTTCGATGTAGAAACTGGCCAATGCTTGCATGGATGTACCCTCTGAACTTTAGGTTTCTTGGACGTGGTCCGCTAGTGGCTTCACTCAATCCCACTATCGGTTTATTGCAGATCCCTCGAAAAATTACTTCGCGGAATCAGACTTGGATCGAGGCGTAATATGGGTGGTGTCCTTGGGAAAATCAACCGATTTTTGGTTTGGTTTAACCGGAACATCAACCTCTTTGCTCGACTGCCATTTTTTGACAACAATTGGTTGGCCACTTTTTTTCGTGGGAGCCACAACCGGTGGGGTATCCACCTGGTCGGAGTCCACCACTAAATTCAGAATGGGAGGCCTGTTGTTGGAATCCAGTTTGGCCGGTTCCACCCAGCCTTGCCGGCCCTTGCGATTGCGGATCTTGGTAAGTGGCGATCCCCACTTCAACACCTCGACCACTTCCCCCTTTTCCAGGGTGTACAGAGGGCGTTCGTAGACTCGGCGTTGATCCGAAGGATACACATTGGCCGAGCCGCAAACTGTCACGATGGTCGCGGCCCCCGCGAGGCCGACTGCAACCAGAATCAATCCTGCTAGACGACGTTTCATGTCAGTTCCTCTTCGGTTTAGCCTTCAGATCCTGAATCATGGTATGAAGATCTTGTTCGGTGCGTTCGCCTTCAATCTTGATTGCCTTCAGGGCGCGAACCTTCTCTTCATTGGCCAGACTGCCTTCAGCGATCTCCTTGATCCGAGCCATGGCACGCTCAAGATCCTTGTCCGTCTTGTCCTGAGGGGCGGTTTCAAGTTGTTTTTCCACGACTTGGGTGGCAAGAACCTTGTTGTCCGGATTGATCGCCTTGATCCGATCCTTCAACGAGTCCAACACAGGTCCAACGATTCCCATATCCGCGGCCTTCTCTACACCAGGAACATAGCCTTTTTCGACAGATAGCTTCTGGAAGGAGATCATGTTGTCTTCCTTCTGGGCCTTGTGATACTCGCACTCTTCGTTGTACTGATCCGATCCCTGTTTCGCCTTGGATGGGCAAGGCTCATCCATGATGGCATTGCCGATCGACTCGTATCCCGAACCCATGAAATAGAAGGTTCGTAGAATCGTTTGTCCGGCAGCCTTGGTCTGGTCGTTCTGAATGCCCGCCTTGCGGCTGAGCGAGAGGAACGATTCGTACTGCTTGGCCGTCTTGGCAGCCAAGGTCGGAATAATTCCTTTTGCCACACCCACCCGGAACAAAATTCGCTCTTGGATGGCTTTGAGGTTGGTTCCCGGAGGTGGCTCGATCCCACGCACATCCATCAAGAGTTTCAGGTTGTTGCTTGCCTCTTGAGCCGCCGACTTGATGGTCCATTCTTCGATCAACAACTTGATGGAATTGTCGAAGTATTCATTGGCTTTCTTGTTGGCTTCCTCACGAGCCTTGGCTGCTTCGACAATCTTCTTGACATCGGTCGATGCGACCTTGATCGCATTGGCCGAGTCCGTCCGGATCATGCCCATTTTGTAGTAGGCTTCGGCGGGAATCGATGCGTCGATGGTGACAGCGTTTTGGCCATCCTTGTAGAAAGCGACCAGCTTGCCGTACAACTCGTCCGCTTTCTTGGCATTCTTGGTGCTATCGTAGAACGAAGCGGCACGCAAGTAAGCTTTGGCGACCTTGGATTTGTCGTTGGGGTACTGGGTGGCGAACAATTCGTAGGCCGTTGCCATGCTCGCCTTGTTTCCTTGCTTCTCTTCGATGATGGGCACCGAGAACGCCGCTTCTGGCGCGTAGGGGTGCTTGGGGTACTGCGCGATCACCAGACGATACACCCGGACCGCTTCGCCCCACATCTTGGCTTTTTCGTAACTCAAACCAGCCGTGTACAAGAATGCCGGAGTGCTTTCATGCTTGGGATAGCGGGTGTAGTAGATCTCCAAGGTTTTGGCCTTGTCGGCATGACGACCGGCTCCCTCGAACAAACCGGCCGCTTGGGAAATTCCCTTAAAGGCGGCAGAATCTGGGGTGTTGGGGTAATACCGGTACAAGCTATCCAACAGAATCGCTACACCCGAAACGGTGTCCTTGGCCTGACGGAATTGATCCGCCGCAGCCTGAATGGCCATGATGCAGAGTCCCGATTTGCCGCGGTAAGTCCGCTCGAAGGCAACATATTCGGTTGCAGCTTCCTTGGGGCGCTTGGCGTTTTCCAGAGCCACCGCAGCGCGGAACGCCGCCGAGTCGGCGATGTTCAGGGTCGGGTATTCCTTGGCCAAGCGACGGAAGTTGTAGACAGCCGAATCGACCTTGTTGGCTTTTTCGGCATTTTCCGCCATGCGCCAGATCACTTCTCCGATGTTGTTCACCATGGGCTTCTTCAAAGAATCCGGCAAGGCGGGAGTCGCCAACACCTTGCGGTATTCCGATTCGGCTTCCTGGAATCGGTTCGACTGGGTGTAGGCAAACGCCAACCTAGCACGGGTATCGGTCACGTACTTGTAGGTTGCATAGCCCTTGATCAATCGGTTGCCCGTGGCAATGCAATTGGCCCAATCTTGGCCATCAACCTGGAAGAGGAACAGGTTGTAGGTGAGGTCGGCGGCATCGGTGGCCTTGGGAAATTTGGTCAAGTAGCTTTCCACCGCCGCCATGTAGCGCTTGGTGATGGGCTGGTTGTAGGCCTTGACCTTGTCTTCCTTTTGCTTGTGGACTTCGTCGGCAGCGGCCAATTGAAGTTCGGCCACAGCATTGTAGCCGGCATCCACCGGTTGGGTCAGCTTGCGCTCGGCGATGGTCGGTTCGCGGTATTTTTTCGGATCGTTGACGTTCTCGGCAGATGCCCAGATGTAAACGTCTGCAGCATCTTCGTGACGTCCAACCCAGGAAAGCGCGTCTGCCAAGTAAATCTTGGCGCGATAGAGCGGCCAGTTGCCTTCGCTCTGGTATTGGTCGACAAACCTTTGGTAGTTGGCCACGGCCTTGCGGACCATGCCCGAATCCTTGCGTTCCTTGCCGGGGAAGTGCAGCTGCATGGCCACTTCCAACATGACATCGCGAACCCGGACCTGGATCTGTTCCAATTCCTTTTTGTCGATCTTGCGAGACTTCTGCCACCAAGGGCTGGTGCGGCCAAATTTCTGGACCAGTTGCTCGCGAGCTTCTTGGGCTTCTTCGATCTTCTTCTTCTTGTCCCAGACTTCAATCAACTTGATCTGAGCCAAGGGGGCTTTGTAGTAGTCAGGATAACTCTTGAGGAAATACTCCAAGGCGGGAATGGCCAAGTCGTGCTGGTCGCGATCGGCGTGTTTGATCGCCAATTCGTAGAAGAGGGTGTCTTCATAAGACCGGCCACCACGGCTCCCGAAGAATTTCTTGGCATCTTTGTAGGAATCGGGGAATTCCGCGAAGCAGGAACCCATGTACAAAATGGCTTCCGAGCGCAGGTCGCCACGGATTTGGCCCTTGTCGGCACGCTCGACGTAGTCGAAAAAGGCATCGACGGCGGTCTGGTATTTGGCCTTTTGGTAGAGGGCTTCGGCCTTGTGGTAGAGAGCCAATCCGAGTACCGATTCGTTCCCCTGGACATTCGGGTCCACTTTGTTGTAGTAGACGATAGCCGAGTCGTATTTCTTGTCGACGAAGTAGAATTCGCCGATGCGCAAGTTGGTGGGTCCGATCTGGCGCGAGGTAGGATATTTGCGCGAAATTTCCATCAGCAAGGGGAATGCTTCCGGAGATCTTCCCATCAAGTCGTAAATGAACGCGGTGCGGTAGAGAATGACATCTCGGCGCCCGCCTTGGGGGATTTCCTTCAAGAACCGCAAGTGGGCCGCCAAGCCTTTGGCGTAGGAAGGCAATGCCTGCTTGGGCTCAGGTCCGCGTTTGTCGTTTTCCTTCCACTTGGTGTATTCGCGTTCCGACTTTTCGCGAATCGCGAGATTGTTGCGCTGGTCCAAGGAGTAGTTGTTGTCGGCAATGTTGAACAGCGCATCTTCGCAGCGCTTAGGGTCGCCCTTGGGGTTGTTGCAATTCTCTTTGGCTACGCTTTCATACAACGCCAACAACTTGGGGATTTCATCCTTGGTTTCGTCGCACAAGGCCTTGAACTTCTGGATGTCGTCGTTCAAGGGAGCGATTTTGGCGTTCAAAGCGGCAACCTGGGCGCGCAGCGGCTTCAGGTCCTCCAGACAGCGCTGCTGCTTCGCGCCCTCCATGGACATGCAAGCTTCCTTCTTGGACTTCCCCTGTTCACTGATCTTGTTGACCTGCTCCAGAAGGACGCCCTTGTCGGCTTGGGCCTTGTCCAGCGCCAAGCAGTCAGCACTGCGCTGTTTGGCAGGTGCTGCGTGAACCGGGCTTGAAGCCAAGCCAGCTACGACGATGGCAGAGAAGAGAAACCTAGCGTTCATGGTAAGCACTCATCTAGAAAATGTGGCTGAAGAAGCTTAGGTGCTAGTCCAGGAAGATCAGAATTCAGGTGTCCCACCTGGTGTCGATTTTTCCAGACAGTTCTTGGCCGTGGCCAGGGCGTAGGTGGCGTCTTTGTCCAGGCGCACCTTGTCCTTTTCGAATTTCTTCTGCTTGTTCATGATGTCTTGGAACTTGAAGAAGTCTTCTTTGGCCAGGGCAATGCGGTCAATATTTGGCTTGACCACGGCACGCTTGTCGAGCACGCGGTCCGAAGGCAACTGCAAGGACAACTGGTAAACCTTCTCTTGGACATCCGAGGAGTCAGCCGTTGCGGTGTGGTATTCGTCGGTCTTCTTCTTGATCTCTTCTTCGGTCAAGAAGCCTTTGCCCAGCATTTGCTGGACCATTTGGAAGCTCTTTACGGCATTGCCACAGTCCTTGCGGGACAGTTGGCTATAACCCTTGACCAAGAAGCCTTCCGGAATCAAGATGGAAGTCGGAACATTTTTGGAGATGTTGTCGATGTGCTTGTTTGCGTCTTCCCAGAACTTGGGATTGGTGCCGGCATTGCGGACGAAACACCAAGCGGCGGCCAATTGGGCCTCGTCGTAGTAAGCCGAATTCGACGGAACCTGGGTGTAAAGGCTCAGGGCCTTCGTCAGCTGAGGAGGCGTCAGCGAGTATAGAACGTGTCCCAACCGGACCGCGGCGGCCTCCTGCAAATCCTTTTCGGACTTGTTTCGGGGCTGGCGAGTCAGCACGGCTTCGAAGTGTTGCTGGGCTTCGTCCAACTTTCCTTCGCGGGTCGCAACCTGGCCCAAGGTGTATTGGGCATAGCCATAGTTGGCGTCGTCCTTGGAAATGCTTTCCAACAACTGGCGCGACTCGGTGTTCTTGCCCTGGGCGAAATAAGCCTGACCCATCACATAGTCAGCATCTGACTTGACATCGGAACTCTTGTACTGAGTGGCGATGATGTTGTAGTTGGTCTGCGCCTCGGCCCAGTTGCTTTCCTTGTAGGCAATGTTCAACAACTGGAAGTAGAACTTGGGAACATAAGCCGATGCGTCGTAGTTTTGGATCCCGGTTTGGTAGACCTTTTTGGCGACGTCGTGCATCCCCATGTTCTCGAGACTCTTGCCTTGGTAATAGCTGGCGATATCGGCCTTGCGATAGGTGGGATACTTGACCACCACGCGCCCGAATGAGTAAGCCGATTCCAAGAAGCGGCGCTGAAGATACAGCTTCATCGCGGCTTGGAATGCTTCTTCCGGTTCGCGGATCAAACGGGTGTAGCGCTTGGATCCCTGGACTTCTTCGCGAGTGGGACCGAAACGGCCGGTCAGCTTGACGTTCCAAAGCAAACCGCGCTTTTCGTCGGACCAGGAAATTCCGTCGTGCGAGATGTCCAATTCGATCTCGAAATAGCGAACGACCGCCAACCGTTGGGCATTTCCCGAGAACGACAGCATCGGGAAACCTTCCCGGGTGATCTTGCCGCCCAACGCCACGTTGGGGGACAGGAAGTACCGGGCTCCCATGGCCCAGGCCTTTTGGGCTTGGCCTTGCAGATCCAGCATGGAAAACTCCACGCGTCCTTCAACCGAGCGATCCAAACCAAGCCAGTCCACGCCTAAGTTGGCGTTCATGGTGTTGTCGAACCCTTGCTGTTGGAAGGCGTTTTGGAGGGCCGCCCCAACCTTCAAGAAACCAGTTTTGGAATCTTGGAAGGGATTGAACAAGACGCCAACGTCGGTAGCGATGGGGTAGGTTTTGCCATCTCCAAAATTATTGAAGTTCAAGACCTGGATGTTGGCTCCCAGCGTCATCCAATGGAAAACACGGTATCCATACCCGAGCAGGATGGCATCTTTTCGCCAAGTCCCTGACCCCGCCTGGGTCGAACTGGTCTGGTCGACGGAAGCACCGTTGATGAACACCGAGGCACCGATGGTATGGTCGTAGCCGATCGGGAAAACGCCAGAGACGTATTCCAGTCCAGCCTTTCCATTCACGGTGCTGTACATGCCGAACATGACTTCGGTCTGATCGGCATCCGTGATGTTGCCTGGATTGATGAACGAAGCCGTGTTGGTGCCAAAGTCACCGAAATAATCGGTTTGCTGGTAACGCGTCTTGGTGTAATTGAGAGCCTGAGCATTGCCGGAGAATAGGATCGCGGCGGCAAGGGCGGCGTAGCGTGTGGTTTTCACGAGTTCGTCTCCCCGGTTACTTGGTGGACTTTTTAGACTTGGACTTGGACTTGACCTTGCCGGGGTCGGCGGGACTGTCGCCCCCACCTCCGCTCGTCGTCGCAGAAGGACTTGGAGTCTCTACTGCAGGAGCCACCGAAGCGGGCGCAGGTGTCGTCACGCTGGGACTCGAATAACTGCTGCTCGAAGGGGATTGGTCTGGAACCGAAGCTCCATTGTAGAGGCCGATATCCACCTTGCCTTCTCCACGCCCCAACATGGGGGATTCCTTTTGGCAGTACAAATTCAGGGAGAAGGGCGACGGCGAATTGAACAAGGGGTCCAAGGACAGGTTGGTCTTGTTGACCTTTGCATACTGGTTGAAGGGATAGTAGTTGTGCCAGATGTTGTTGTTGTTGGACCGGACATCCATTTCCTGGTCAACAAACAAGCCATACTCATGGTTGCCGACCATGATGTTGTTGCGAAGGTTCACGCGTCCTGGTCCCAAGGCGCTGACGCCCGAGTAGCCGTTGCGAACAATCACATTGTTCTCGATCCACACGTTTTGGGCATTCACCCCGTAGAGCAGAATTCCCGACCAACGGTTTCCGAAGATCACGTTGTTCTTGATGTGAGGCTGCGAGATGTAGGCACCAATTCCCGCACCGTGATTGTCCATGATGATGTTGTCATGGATTTTGGGTGTGGTGTTCTCGCAAAGGATCCCATCGATCCCGTTGCGGATGGTGAATCCGAAGATCTCCCCTTGGGCTTCCCCGAGGACCGTCGGTCCTCGTCTCCCCCCATCGATGATGGTTGTATTCGGGTTCTCCCCGGCCAACACAACACCTTGGTTGAGTTTGACGTTTTCATTGTAGACGCCCGATTTCACGAAAATCGTGTCACCGTAGTCCACTTGACGAAAGGCTTCCCGGATGGTGGGCGCTTGCGTGGGTACCACGATGGTCTTGGCGTAAACAGCGGATGTAAGGACCGCTAGGCCCAGGGCGAAGCCGAGGGACACGGAGTGCTTCATGGCGATTCCTGGCTGGTGGTAAGGAAAAACTGTAGCACTGGAGTTAGAAACTGCACGGCGCAAATGGAAGGAGGCCGCAGTGTGGCGGCACCGAGGGAAAGTATTGTCCACTGCGAAACCAGTCAAGTCGTTTTCATGGATGATTGCGTTTACAGTCCGAAATTCTGGCAGATGACGCCGGATCTGGCCATGCGAGAGTCTTCTGTGTTAACTTCAAGGCACGTTTACCTCTTTTTCCAGGACACGAATCGATGGACCTTGCGATCATTGGGACCGGCTATGTTGGACTAGTTGCCGGGGCTTGTTTTGCCGAAAGCGGCAATACTGTGGTTTGCGTGGACGTGAACCAACAGAAAATTGAAGCCTTGAACGCGGGACAAATTCCGATCTACGAGCCTGGGCTAGAAGAAATGATCCGGCGGAACGCGGCCTCGAAACGGATCCGGTTCACCACCTCCACCAAAGAGGCAGTGGAAGCTTCCCAAGTGATCTTCATCGCGGTTGGCACGCCCCAAGGAGAAGATGGCTCTGCAGACCTCTCCTACGTTCTAACGGCCGCCACGGAAATCGGCAAGGCGATGAACGGCCCCAAGATTGTGGTGGACAAGTCAACCGTTCCCGTGGGAACGGCCGAAAAAGTGGAAGCGGCCATCAAAGCGGTCACCAACCATCCCATCACGGTGGTTTCCAATCCGGAATTTCTGAAGGAAGGCAACGCCCTCGACGACTTTTTGAAGCCGGACCGGGTCGTCATCGGAGTCAACGATCCCGAGGCCCGACAGGTGATGGAAGACCTTTACTCGCCCTTCGTTCGGACCGGCAAACCCATCTTGTTCATGGATCCGCGATCGGCGGAAATGGCGAAGTACGCCGCAAATGCCTTTTTGGCGACCAAAATTTCCTTCATCAACGAGGTGGCAAACCTTTGCGAGGCGGTGGGCGCTGACATCACCAAGGTTCGCGAGGGCATTGGAACCGATGTACGAATCGGGCCCCATTTTTTGTTTCCAGGCCCAGGGTACGGGGGGTCGTGCTTTCCCAAAGACGTGTCGGCGATCCGAAAAATCGCCTCGGACGCTGGATCTCGGATGCAGCTTCTCGATTCTGTGGAAGCCGTCAACCGGGAACAGAAAAAGATTGTGCTGCGCAAGATCGAGACAGAATTTGGCAGCGACTTGTCTGGAAGGACGTTTGCCATCTGGGGACTTGCCTTCAAGCCCAAGACCGACGACATGCGCGAAGCTCCCAGCCTCACGGTGATCAAAGGCCTCTTGGAAATGGGTGCCAAGGTCGTGGCCCACGATCCCGAAGCCTTGAA
>CAIKAA010000070.1 GCA_903825275.1 uncultured Fibrobacterota bacterium
GTTCACAGGATCCGTCGCTTACTGATTTTCAGAAAGGGTTACCTTTCCACACCATGGATTTGGAACTTTTCGAAAAGCTGAGCCAGCGCATCGATGCGCTCATCGCCGACCGCTATCGCCTGAAGACCGAAGTCGAACGACACCAGGCCGATGGCGGAGCCAAAAACCAAGAGCTGGAGCTGGAATTGGAGCAAGCCCGCGCCGAGGCCGAAGCCGCCCGCGCCGACTTGCAGGCGGCTCGCGCCGAAATTTTGGAGCGAGACTCCCGAATCCAAACCGCCTCCAGCCGTGTGCAGTCGTTGATCGAACGCATCCAGGCGGATTGATCCCGTGAGCTCGATCGAGCCACGACTGGACCACGCACGCCGCGTCGCCATTGGCGGCGAGAGTTTTAGCGTGCGTTCCGACGCCCCGCCAGAGACGATTGAAAAGGTCGCCAACTACGTCGACCAGCGCATCCAGGAGGCCCGCAACGCCTTGGGGGAAACCGACCGGTTCCGCATCGCGGTGTTGGCATCGCTGCAGGTTGCCGGCGACCTGATGGAAGCTCGACAGGAATTGGACGAGACGCGCGAAGAGCTGTCGGTGCTGCGGGAAAAGATCGCGGCCTTGACCCATCGATTATCGGAGGATTGAAATGGTTCATCTGGAAGGAAAGTCGGTCGCCGAAGCGATTCGACAAAATCTGGCGCCCCGCGTGCAAGCACTGAGGGAAAAAGGGATCACTCCATGTCTTTCTGTGACCTTGGTGGGCGAAGATCCCTCGTCGCAGATTTATGTGAATTCCAAGGACAAGGCCGCGAAGGAATTGGGGATCGAAGCCAAGACCTTCCGCCTGAGCGCCTCCATTTCGCAGGCCGATCTGGAAGCCCACATCCAAAAATTGTCTGCCGACCCCACGATTCATGGGATTTTGGTCCAATCGCCGTTACCCAAGGGGCTGGATGAAGCCAAGGTGGTGGATTGCATCGACCCCCGCAAGGATGTGGACGGATTCCACCCCACCAATGTCGGGCTTCTCTCGCTGGATCGCCCTGGCCACCGGCCCTGCACTCCCTGGGGCGTGATCCAGCTCTTGAAACACTACAACCTTCCCACCACCGGCAAGCGCGCCGTGGTGATTGGAAGGTCCGACATTGTCGGACGGCCCATGGCCTCGTTGTTGTTGCACAAGGGAGCTTTTGGCGACGCCACCGTGACCGTCGCCCATTCGCGAACCCCCGATCTCGCCGCCGTCGTGCGGGAGGCCGATTTTGTCATTGCCGCCATTGGCAAGGCCCGATTCGTCCAGGCCTCCTGGCTCAAGCCCGGCGCGGTTGTCATCGATGTGGGAATCAACCGCGTCCCCGACGAATCGTCTCCCAAAGGCTACCGCGTGGTGGGCGACGTGGACTACGAAGGGGCCTCGCAGGTCGCCTCGGCCGTAACCCCTGTTCCCGGTGGTGTCGGCCTGATGACCATCGCGCTCCTGCTTTCGAACACGGTGGACGCCGCGGAGCACTTGTCCTGATTCGAAGCTGCTATTCTCGGCTACGCTCCGCCTTTATGCATAAGGCACCATGAGCGACGCACTCACTGTCACGGAATTGACCCGGGCCATCAAGGGGACTCTGGAAGAAGGCTTTGATGCGGTGCTGGTCGAGGGCGAGATTTCGTCTTCGAAGCTGCACTCCAGCGGTCATTTCTATTTCTCGCTCAAGGACGCCGGGGCGGTGATTTCCAGCGTGATGTGGCGCAACCAGGCCTCGCGTCTGCCCAAAGTCCCGCGTGACGGCGACCAAGTCGTGGTTTCAGGGCGACTGACCGTCTACGAACCGCGTGGATCCTACCAGTTGGTGGCCAACCACCTCAAACCTGCGGGCCAAGGCGACCTGCAAGCGCGGTTGGAAGAACTGCGACGGAAATTGACCGCCGAAGGTCTGTTCGATCTCGAAAACAAACGGGATCTTCCCGCCTACCCCTTCAAAGTGGCCGTGGTCACAAGCCCCACCGGCGCCGTGCTCCACGACATCTGGCACGTTTTGTCGCGACGCGCCCCCCACTTGGAACTCCTGTTGGCTCCCGCTCCAGTCCAAGGCATCGAGGCTGTCACAGGACTGGTGGCGGCACTGGACCGAATCGCCTTGCTAGCGGGTTCGATCGACGAACCCGATGTGGTGATCGTGGCGCGCGGGGGCGGTTCTCTGGAAGATTTGTGGGCCTTCAACGAAGAGGCCGTCGTGCGTGCCGTGGCCGCCTGCCCCTTTCCGGTCATTTCCGCCGTTGGCCACGAGACCGACACCACCCTTTGCGACTTTGCCGCCGACGTTCGGGCTCCCACGCCCTCGGCGGCGGCGGAGCTAGTCAGCCAAGAGCGCGACGCGCTTTTGGCGGTGCTCAACGATCACCAAACACGCGCCGGCCAGGCGTTGCTGCGCATGGTGGAGCGCCGCCGCGAGCGCTTGGAATGGATCGCCAAGCGTCCCTGTTTGTTGCGTCCCGAAGAGCCCATCGAGCGGGCCCATCAAACCATCGATCTGCTTTCCGACCGACTGGACCGCGCCCAAGCCCGCGTGAGGGAGCGCGCCCAAGCGCGATGGGTGAATATTGCTGGCCGACTGGAGGCGCTTTCGCCGCTCAAGGTGCTTTCGCGCGGTTACGCGGCGATTTCCACCGATTCGGGCAAGGTGGTGGTTCGCGCCGCCGATTTGGCGGCGGGCGACCGGGTCAACATCGCCTTTGCCGATGGGGCTAGACGGGCTCGCGTCGAGAGTTAACTCCCGATAAATTTCTGGTGAATCGAAGATTTATCCGGATAAATTTTCGATCGATCTGATTTTTCTCTAGAGAAATCTTCGATTAAGGTGATATTTTTTGACCATGGAACGGTGGTACAAGCATCTGATCCGGGATCACTTTCAGGAAAACCGACAACTTGCTTTGGTTTCTGGCCCTAGGCAATGCGGCAAAACCACGGCCTCGCAGAATTTGCACCCCCAAACCCATTACCTGACCTGGGACAGTCCCGCCCATCGCGAGCAGATCCTGGCTGGCCACGATGAACTGGCCCTACTGTTTGGGCTCGACCGAGTCCAAGCCCCACCCTTGATCGTCTTCGACGAAGTCCAGAAATATCCAGATTGGAAGAACTGGCTCAAGGGCTTTTTTGATGTGTGGGGGCCGCAATGCCGGATCCTGGCCACCGGGAGCGCCCGCCTGGATCACTTTCGGCGGGGTGGCGATAGCCTGATGGGTCGCTATCTGCTCTATCGGATGCACCCCTTGTCGGTGGGAGAGCTGGCTCATCCCAATCGTCAAGCCACAGATTTGTTGCTGCCTCCCCAGCCGATTCTGCCAGAAGACTGGACCGCCCTCAGGACATTCGGAAGTTTTCCCGAACCGTTTTTGCGCCGCGACCGCCGATTTTTCACCCGCTGGTCGCGGTTGCGATTGGACCAGGCGGTGCGGCAAGATCTCCGTGACCTCACCCGGGCCACGGAAATCTCGCGAATGGAATTGCTGGCGGAACTGGTGCGAGCACGTGCATCTCAGTCACTCACCTATTCGGATCTGGCGCGAGGAGTGAGGTCGTCCATCGAGTCGGTGCAGCGCTGGGTGGACCACTTGGAAGGGCTCCACCTGATCTTTTTGGTTCGGCCCTGGCACAAGAACATCACCAAGTCCCTGACCAAGGAACCCAAGGTCTACTTGCGGGATTATTCGACCATTTCCGAACCCGGTGCCCGTTACGAGAACATGGTCGCGTGCCACCTTTTGAAGGCCGTGGAAGGCTGGGAAGATGCCGGATTGGGAACGTTCTCCCTGCATTACCTGCGCGACACCGAAAAACGCGAGGTCGATTTTTTGGTGGTGCGCGACAACGAGCCCTGGTTTTTGGTCGAGGCCAAGGTTTCGGACGCCCACCCCACCGCGAGCCTCAAGTATTTCCAGGCCGCCACAGGCGCCCCACATGCCTTCCAAGTGGTCCAGGATCTGCCTTACGTGGAGATCGACCCCTTCACCCGCCACGATCCGGTGGCCGTGCCGGCGCTCACGCTGTTGTCGATGCTAGTGTAACTTCGCCCTAGATCTCCAGTATCCCGGACGGCGTCGTTGATGTGCCAAGGCCAACACAATCAGCTGATCCTCAACAACGAGATAGACCAGATAGAAAGGGAAATGGGACAAGAGCACCCATCGGCAACCCTGGGCCCGTGGCGACCCAAGATCGGGAAATTCTTCGATCCGCCGCAAGGCATTGCGCACATCCACAAGAAGTCGAACTCCTAGGCCAGACGATTGAATTTCTAGCCAGGAGACTTCCGCGCGTAGCTCCCGAACGGCCTCCTCATGCCACTTGGAATCCATTCAAGGCGCAAAGGAGCGAAAAAGGTCGCCGGAGGCAATGAATTCTGCGGATCCCGATCGAACACTCGTCAGACGTGCAGAAATTTCTGCGTCCCAAGCGACTTCGATCTCCTCGGACGACTCCAAGCTTTCCAAGAGCGCATGGGCCAAGCGAGCCCGCTCCACCGATGGCAATTCAAGAGCTCGATGCAGAAGTTGGTCGCTGTCCAGCATGGATGGAACCTACTTCAAGGAGTCCAACAAAGCAAATGGCCCCGCGCCAGGGACCGTCACCCCCGCCCGCGAAGGCCCGCCTCGGGACTGCGCGGGAGATCGGGGGCGCAGACCACCAGAACGGACCTGCCCATGGGTGGGCTGCGTGACGCCCAACGGGCGGCATAGGGCCCGGCCCGGGGTCGGCCTGCCGATCCCGGGAGGCGCCAAAATGGGGGATGTGATCTACCCCAGTTCCGTGCCCTCCACAGGAGTCAAAACCGGCGCCCTCGCGTCGAGGTTCTATATTCTGGTCCCCTCATCAAGCCATTGTTGGGGGCGTAACTTGACAGCACCGGAGAGAACGAAGCGTCCCATGAGCACTGCCCAGACATTCGAACAGTCCCTGTCACGCCTGGAAGAGGTGGTGGCCCGGCTGGAAAGCGGCGATCTGCCGTTGGACGAAGCTCTCGAACGCTACGAAGAAGGGGTGCGTCTGGTAGGACATTGCCGGACCGACTTGGAACGTGCGGAACTCAAAGTCAAACGTTTGGTGGAGCGCAACGGAAAGCCCGAGGTCGAGGAAGTTCCCGCTTCCGACCTGTTCGGAGGAGCAAAGTGAACCACGTCAATGCATTCCTCAAGGACTCCAAAACTCGCGTCGAGTTGGTCCTAGATCAGGTCTTGCCTCCGATCACCCATCGCCCCACAACCTTGCACGAAGCCATGCGCTACAGCATGATGGCCGGTGGCAAGCGCTTGCGCCCGGCCCTGTGCTACGCGGCGTTCGAGGATTGCGGCGGCCAAGGCGATGCCGCCGACTGGGGAGCTTCGGCCTTGGAAATGGTGCACACCTTTTCCCTGATCCACGACGACCTGCCGTGCATGGACGATGACGATTTCCGTCGCGGGATTCCTACCTGTCACAAAAAGTTTGGCGAAGCCATGGCCGTACTGGCCGGCGATGCCTTGTCGATCTTGGCCTTCCAAGTTTTGGCTCGCTCGGGCAATGCCCAAGCCGTGACCATTTTGGCCGAGGCTTTGGGTTCAGACGGGATGTTGGGCGGCCAAGTGGTGGACATTGAGAGCGAAGGCAAGCCTTGCACTCTGGAAACGGTGGACTACATCCACGTCCACAAGACCTCGGCCTTGATCGAGGCGTCTCTGGAATTGGGTTCGGTGCTGGCCGGTGCCAATGCCGAACAGCGGAAATTGTACCGCGATTACGGACGGGCCATCGGGCTCGCGTTCCAAATCGTGGATGACATTTTGGACATCGAATCGTCCACCGAGGCACTCGGGAAAGACGTCGGATCGGACATCGAAAACCAGAAGGCCACCTACCCCGCCGTGGTCGGTCTGGAAGAAAGCAAAAAACAAGCGCGAATCCTCGTGGATCGCGCCGTGGAATTCGCTGGACGCATGGGACCTCGCAGCGCGGTGCTTGCCGATCTCGCGCGGTTCATCGTCGAACGGGGGAATTAGAATGCTGCTAGATCCCGCCCTGCCCCAGGCAGGGCCGCTCCTTTCGGGCATCAACCAGCCGGGGGATGTGAAGAAGCTGGACCTTCCCCAACTCCAAGAATTGTCCCAGGAAATCCGCGAATTCATTGTCAACACAATCAGTCGCCATGGCGGGCACCTTTCGCCCAACCTCGGGACGGTGGAACTCACGGTGGCTTTGTTCAAGGTCCACTCTCCGGGCACCGACCGGTTTGTTTGGGATGTGGGCCACCAGGCTTATCCTCACAAACTGCTTACCGGTCGACGCGACCGGTTCCACACGATTCGCCAACACGACGGCTTGTCGGGATTCTTGAAACGGTCCGAGTGCGAATACGACGACTTTGGAGCGGGACACGCCAGCACGTCCATCTCGGCAGCCCTGGGGATGGCCGTGGGTCGCGATCTCAAGGGCCGGAAAAATCGCGTGTTCGCCATCATCGGTGACGGCTCGCTGACCGGCGGCATGGCCTTCGAAGCCCTCAACAACGCCGGCGACCGCCACGAAGACCTCACGGTCATTTTGAACGACAACAAGATGTCGATCGCTGGAAACGTGGGCGGACTTTCAAAGTACTTGAACCGCGTGATCACCGACCCCCGTTGGAACCGTCTGCGCAAAGATGTCTGGGGAGCCTTGGGCCATCTTGATCGGGTGGGCAAGGGATGGGCCGATCACGCCCGCGAAGCCGCCCGCAAGGTGGAAGAAGCCGTCAAGGGCATGGTTTTGCCAGGCTCTATCTTCGAAGATCTGGGGTTCCGGTATTACGGCCCGATCGACGGCCACGACCTTCCGACTCTGATCGATCTGTTCGAAAAGCTCAAGGATGTTCCCGGTCCCAAGCTGGTCCATATCCTGACCGTCAAGGGCAAGGGGTTTGAGCCCGCTGAAAAGGACGAAACCGGGAAGTGGCACGGACTGGGCGCGTTCGATCCCGAAACCGGCAAGGTGGCTCCGGCATCCGATCCGCGTCCCACCTACACCCAGGTGTTTGGCGAAGCCTTGACAGATTTGGCTACGGCTCATCCGGAAATTGTCGCGATCACCGGAGCCATGCCCAGCGGAACGGGCGTGAACCTGATGGCCAAAAAGTTCCCCGATCGCGTCTTCGACGTGGGCATCGCCGAACAGCATGCGGTCACGTTCGCGTCGGGCCTTTGCTGCGAAGGAATCCGGCCCGTGGTGGCCATCTACTCCACCTTTTTGCA
>CAIKAA010000071.1 GCA_903825275.1 uncultured Fibrobacterota bacterium
AAAAATTCGAGCGAGACGGAGCCAGACGCAGCGTCTGGGGTGTCCACGACCAAGCCGTACGCGTTCGGTACGGCGCGGGAGTGGACGGGGCCCCAGAAAGCAAGTATGGCCCGTCGCAGCCGAATTTTACTTGTCTTTGAAGAAGTCCTTGAGCCCTGCGGCATCCGCCTTCATCGACTGCGCGCCTTCGTTCCAGCCAGCCGGGCAAACTTCCCCGTGCTCTTCAGTGAATTGGAGAGCCTTGAGGGTGCGCAAGGTTTCGTCGATGTTGCGGCCCAGTGGAAGGTTGTTCACGACCTGGCTTTGGACCACACCGGCTTTGTCGATGATGAAGGTGCCGCGCAGAGCCATTCCACCGCTCAGAAGCACGTCGTAGTCGGCGGCCACGGTTTTGTTGAAGTCGGAGAGGATCGGGTAGGTGACGCCCTGGATACCACCCACCTTCTTGGGGGTTTCCAGCCAGGCAACGTGGGAAAACCAACTGTCGGTGGAAGCACCGATCACCTGCGCGTCGAGCTTTTCGAATTCAGCAAGTTTGGCTTGGAATTCATGGAGTTCCGTGGGGCACACGAAGGTGAAGTCCAGCGGATAGAAAAACAGAACGACATACTTCTTGCCCTTGAACTGGGAAAGCGTGAAATCTTCGAGGACTTCTCCGCCCTTGACGGCTTTGACTTTGAAATCGGGGGCTGTTTTTCCAACAAGTACGGACATGATTTTCTCCTGGTTTGGTTTGCGAATCTAGCAGCCTTGCGGCATTCAACCTCATGGAAGATACACGGTCTCAATCTTGAGACAAGGCAACAATTGCGCCAAATACTTCACATGAGGATCCAGCTTTATTCGAGTCCCAAAAGGCTCGAATTCCAAAGTGGAAATCTTGCCAATTGTCCTCCTCGGTGCGCGAAATTGCCGGATCTTCGGCTCGCTCGGCCGCATCTTCGACACAGGCCGCTTTGCAAGCCCACCAAGCCGTGCAGCGAGTGGGATCCATGACGGATGCCTCGACAAAAATTGGCAGAGTGGTGGACATGATCCTGGATATCGCGGACCAAACCAAACTTTTGGCGTTGAACGCAACGATCGAAGCCGCTCGCGCCGGCGAGGCGGGAAAGGGCTTCGCCGTGGTTGCGGGAGAGGTGAAGGATCTCTCCGGTCGCACCGCGTTGGCTACTGCGGAAATTTCCCATACGGTTGATCTTTTGCGCTCTAGCATGGGAGAGGCAACGGATTCCATGGCCGAGGTCCGAACCTCGATCGACCAAGTGGCAAACCTTTCCCAAGCCATCGCAGCCGCTGTCGAGGAGCAAAGTGCCGTGGTGCAAGAGATTGTGCATTCCATGGACGAAGGCGCAGCGGGCGTGGCGGATACCACCCGGGTGATTGCGGATTTAACCGGACAAAACGATCGGGTTTTTAAAGAATCGCGCAAGATCCACGATTCATCCCTCCAGCTCGCGCGCCTCGCCAGCAAACTCCACGAGCAGATCCGCGGCTTCCAACTCTAATCCAGGCGATGAAGGTTTTGATGGACGATCCGGCAGCTCGTTTGACCTAGGTCAGTTCGGATCCTTCGTCAGACTCCGGACCTCCAGGATCGCCCCGATCCCATCCCCCTCGCGCAAGTTGACCGAACACCCCAGCAACGCGGCTCTTTGGCGTAAACCTCGCAATCCCAATCCATCGACTGGTTGGCCCTGGAGTCCCATTCCATCGTCCACGATAACCATCGCACCAGGTGTTAGGTAGACGTCGATGCTTTTGGCCCGACCATGCCTTTGGGCATTAGAAATGGCTTCTTGGGCGATGCGGTACCAATGGAGTGAGGCATCTTCGGTCAGCCCAGGCATGTTTCCCACGACGGCGGAAGAAATCTCGCCGAAGTTGTGTAGACGTTTGGTCAGGCGGATCAGAGCGTGCCGCAAGCCCCCTTCCATCAATTCAGGAGGATAGATCCGGTGAGCACTGGCTCGCACCGATTCCATCACCCGGGCCATTTCCTGAGATACTCCATCGGTCAGCTCAGGACGCCCGACTTGCTTGAAGATGCTACGAAGATAAAGTTGCATGCCGGCCAATTCCTGTCCAACCCCATCGTGGAGGTCCAAGGCTGTTCCCCGGAGGTTGCGATCGGTTTCTAAGGCGAGTTTTCGAGAGAATGTTTGTTCCAAATCCAAATGGTCTTGGAGCAAGCTGGCGTGGTTTTCTCGTTCTTTCCGGATGGTCCGCAAAAGCAACAAATTGAGCAAAATATTTTCCGCGGCCAAACA
>CAIKAA010000072.1 GCA_903825275.1 uncultured Fibrobacterota bacterium
ACAATCGATCCGCTCCCATCACCCGATGATAGGTGACACCCACAGCGAGGTTTCGGACTCCTGGAACGACCAAGGAATAGCCGAGGTCTCCTTCAAACGCGCCTCCTTCGGAACGCAATTTGAGGGTGGAATCCGAAGGCGAGGACCAATCGAATTTTTTCTGGAACCGCTGCCAATATCCGAACCCCAAATGCCCAAAAGAACCCAAGGGGATGGAAAGCGAGACCCGGGGCAAGCCCGAACCGCTCAAGGTGTTGTTGGTGACGTTGTCATTGACGCGAACCACTTGGGTCTGCATCTGGACTTCAAAGGCGGCCAGTGTGTTGTAGGCCGAGCGAGCTTCCAAGCGCGGATCCCAAGCTTTGTCGGACCGCAAGGCGGCACCGGCCTCGCCCATGCCACGTGAAGGGGCATCGGAAGAGGAGAATTCATCTCCCCAACCAAGGATGGCGCGAGGACTTTGGGCCAAGACGGCAGAAACCAAAACAACCGGAAGGATTAGGGCCTTGTGCATCAGTTCTTCCTCCCGATCAGGGGGCGTGCCACGACCTGGACCGAATCAAAAACGTTCAAGGGGTTTTGCGGCAACTCGGCCAACACCCGAAGTGAATTGTCGGCGGTTGAATTAATGACATAAACCGACGGGGTCATATCCACTTCCACACGTTTCCACCGATTCAAGACCTGGGTCAAGGGATTGCGGATTTCTTGAGTGACAAAATTTGTCCCGTTTTGGAGTTGGGCATTAGTTCTCCAGCTCCCGTACACACTGTCCTGGCCATCATAAGTCGGATACCAGTCAAGCAATTGGTATTTCACAGTCACCTTCGATTTTTCCACCTTAACCCTGACTCGAACAAAAGTCTTTATGGTGAATTCCACCGATTCACTATACGGCAAGAACGCATCTTGTGCACTAGCAGTGTAGGATCCTTCCCCAACAGTAAGCCGCGTGGGAGGATTCAATGTCTTGTTCTCTACATTGACATTCATCATGTATCCACCCGGAAGTTTGGTGAAGGTCAACTGAGGCTGTACGGTAAAGCCAGCGATCCGCATCATGTCACTGTTCACTGGGATCGAGACGGGTCCCGAAGAGGTGATCGGAGCCAGCTCACCCGAGTCGTTGATCACCGTCGAACTGATCAGCATGGTTCGGGCGATTGCATTTTCGGTTTTGACCGAAGCAAACCTAGCCGTGATCCGAGCTTGCAAAATATTGAAGGTGTTGTCGAATCCACCCACCGTATCGGGGTGTTGGATCCCGAACTTGGCCCACATGTCGCGGCGCAGTTTTTGGGCGTCCAATCCGACTCGGATACGGTGCCCTGCAGTGGGCCACCAACCCAAGGTCATGGGGGCACCTTGGGGTCGGAATCCCACCGAGCGGTAGGTTAAATTGCCCCCCATGGCCCCCAAATTCATCACACCTGATGTGTCGACCACACCATTTGTCGCAGCCGTGTCGCGACCTTGCAAGGTAATGCTGCCGGTGGAGAAGCGCACCCGCCCGGAGGTTGCCGTTCGGGCATCCAACAGAACCACCAACCAGGATTGGGGCAAGATTGAGGGATTTGAGCGACGGATAGGATCCAACCGTTGCAGCTTGCCGACAATCTGACTTTTCACGGCATCGGGAAGGGAAAGCACCACAGTGGAACCAGTGGTGTCCGATTGAACCGCTAGATCGATGTCGCTGATCAGCGTATCCCTCATCGCGTCGGCTTCCATGACCCCAGGCTCAACACCGGCTAGGAGTCCTGGCAAGCAATTCGTATCGCTCACCCAAAGGAATCGAGCCCGCACAGTCATCGCCGGAACCCCCTCTTTAGGAAAGGCCGGCACAAGGAGCAATCGGGTCAGCGTGTCTTCCTTCTGCAAGGAGTAACTGTTGCGCAAGGTGCTGTCCGCAAAATTGAAAGCCAAGGTCAGTCGGATGGAATCTTTCCCCAAACTGCCCAACACCGCATCTTCGGTTCCGTGGGTCCCTGGGACGCCCTCTGTGGGGATCTCTTCCACCGAGAGGACCGGAACGGCCAAGGTTTGCGATGTGGCGGGACCCATCGATGCACCATGGGCATCCAGAAAATCGCCGCCGGTCTGGTTGGTGTCGTCGGTGAACACGCACCCGGCTAGCATGGTCGATGCAATCAAGGCATAGAACCGAAGTTTCACGCGTCATTCTTCCGTGAAGGGTTTTAGGAGCAGCCCAAGATACCTTGGTCGACAGGGAATGACTACTCCCACACTCCTTCGATTCCCTTTTTTTGATCTTTCCCCCCATGACCGAACCCAAGAGCCCAAATGCTCACCCTGGTTGCCGACACTTTCCGCTCTGTGGCGGCTGCACCTTTTTGGCCCACACCTATGTCGAGGAATGTTACCGCAAAGAGTCCCATGTGCGCGACCTGCTAACCCCCATGGGATGCCGGGTAGAGCGGATTTTGCCCTCACCCCGCCAAGACGATTGGCGCCACAAAGTCCAGCTTCCTTTTGGCAAGATCCGGTCGGGAAAAGGCCACCTTCCCACCTTGGGTTGCTATGCCACCGGATCCCACGACGTCGTCGACCAAAAAGAATGTCGAATCCAGGACAAAGCCCTGTCGAACATCGCCTGGACCATCCGGGATTGGGCCTCGCGAGAAAAAATTCCGGTGTATGACGAACGGACAGGCTCCGGATATTTGCGCCATTTGTTGCTGCGCAAGGCCCATTCAACCGGAGAAATTTTGGTGGGCTTGGTCTGCAATGGCCCCCGCCCCCTCCACTACAGGGCCCTTCTGAAAACCCTCCTACCCGCCTGCGAAAAAGCTCTGCGCGGCACCGACGGCAAGCTTGCGGGAATCGTCCAAGACGTCAATACCCGCAACACCAATGTGGTGTTGGGCGGTGAGGAAGTGCCTTGGTGGGGTCGCAACTGGATCAAAGAAAAGCTCGGACCCTATTCCTTCCATGTGGAACTTTCCACCTTCTTCCAAGTCAATCCGTACCAAACCCCGCACCTGTACGACTTGGCCAAGGCCGCCGTCCCCCATGGTTCGCGTGCTTTGGACGCTTATTGCGGCATGGGCACCATCGCCCTTTGGATTTCCGACAAGGCCAGTCAGGTGCTGGGCTTGGAGGAAAATCCTCGCTCGGTCCAAGCGGCCCGGGCTGCCGCCAAAGCCAACAATGTGGCCAATGTGGACTTTGCCTGTGGGGATGTGGCCGAGATGATGCCCAAGCTGGCCCACGAGGGCTGGGACGTGGTCGTGCTGGACCCGCCTCGCAAAGGGATCGACGAGCGCACCTTCGCGTCATTGCTCGAATCGCGGATCGAGCGGATCGTCTACGTCTCGTGCAACCCTAAAACTCTGGCCCGCGACATGGAGCTATTGCATGAGGTCTACCGCCCCCTGTACGCGAACCCGGTCGACATGTTCCCCCGCACCGAGCACGTCGAGACGGTGGCGGTGTTCCAACGGCGATAACGGGCTGATTTGGCTTTGAGACTAGGTCCTGAAAACGCACCCAAAAATCTGGATCTTGAGGGGGCGTTCATAAAGTTAGGGGATGGGCCAAATGCTTTCCCTAGGCTCCCGACAAGGATCGACGATGGGGAGCGTGGAATCCTGAAGGACAGGGCTGGTGGCTGTCCCTTCAAGAGGGGCCATGCTTTCGCGGGAGGTTGTGCCAAGGCCCCAAAACCAAAGGAGATTTGGATGATTTGGACCGATGGGTCCAGGCGTTTCTGGGGCCAAATTTTCTTCGCCAAGAAATGGCATTGGCAGGGACGCCAAGGATTGGTCGTGCAAAAAATCGGCCACCAATTCGAGGACAAGATTTGGCACCAGGGCAAACACGACTTCCTCGAAGGCCCCGCGTCCCTCGCCATGGGAGGTCCCCAACACCCTTTTCTGGTCGACATCAATGAGTTGGGCCGAGATCGAGTAGGATTGGTTTTGTTTTTCGACGGAGCCGACCACCATTTTGTCCATCGAAAGCTGTCTTCCCCACTCCACGGCACAATCGACTTGGTCGCAACCAGGGAATGCGGACAGGCTTTTTTCCGTCACCAAGCGTTCGAAGTAGGCGCGTTCCATCACCCGGACTTCCCCGGAATTGACCAATTCCTCTCGCAAGGCTTCAGTCACCTCCAACACCTGGTTCTCGTCCAGCCCGGGAGCCAAAAGCGGAGAAACCGCCACCATCGGAAATTTCCGGTTCGGCACTCGCGTGGAGTCTGCCCCCCACCCCCCCGCCGCCCACAACAGGGCAACTCCACAAACGACCTGGAGGAAGGTCACTCGTGTCCTTTTGCTTACCTTGCCCATCGGGTACAGGATACCACGGAATTCAGGATTTGGGTCGGGAAGGGATGTCATGCTGGATGGACTTCCAACCTAGAACATTCTGTTGATTTGGAGGCCAACCTTTCCCGATGGTTCAGATCTCCTTCCCCCAAAACACCGTCCAGGGTTCCAACCCAAACCTCCCCCCGTCGACTACGGGACTCTACCTTTCCTTCTACGGTCGCATGGTCCTAGCTGGCCCTTTTTGCCGCGCCGGGTGTCGGCATGCCTTCGCTCCACTGGCACAGGGTGCACGTTCCGCTCCGGCATACCTCCCCCCGTCGACTACGGGACTCTTCCTTTCCTTTTACGGTCGCATGGTCCTAGCTGGCCCTTTCTGCGGCGCCGGGAGAAGGGATGCCAATCCTCAAGGTTTTTGATGCCGGGAACCAAAACCTTCCGGTCCAACCACTTGCTGGGAAATCCGATTGGCCAACTGATCGCTCAACCTTGCCAGACAATCTGAGCCTCTAGCCGAGTCGGGAACGGCCTTGGACCGCAGGACAACGTCCCCACAATGTAAGGTGTCAGACCATAGAGCGCGTCCAGTTGCCTGGCTGACCAACCGAACTTGCAAGGTCACCCCATGACGGGCAGGTGAACCGCTATCCGAAAGGCTTGTTGCCAAGGGGTCCCATGCCAGGATTTTACCCACGACCAAAAGGACGAGGGGTTTTGGATGGGTGGATGGGGAGGATTTTTCTTCTCCATGACCCTCAAAACCTCCCTGATGACCGCCCCTGCCGCCACCCTCTCCCCCCATCCCGTGGTGCCTCCCGCCGCCTTTCCCGTCGAGGGGTCGGTGGATTGACTCCATCGGTGCAGGCTCTGCGGGAAGGGGGGAGGTGTCGTCCAAAACCCGCAGTTTGGGGCGAGCCAATAGGGCCTGGCGAATCGCATGGACGGTCGCCTGCGAATGGTCGCTTCCGGTCGAATCGGTTTCAAAAAAACCCACTTTGAGGAGGGCGACCATTTTGGGTGCTTCGCCATCCACTGGCTTCTCGGCGGCGCATCCCATCCACCACCAAAACCAAAAGATCGCGGTAAAAATCCAGGCAAGAGTTTTGACAAACTGGTAGGGATTCAAGGTCATGGAAACTGGACGTTTTGGGACCGGAGGTGATTCCCGCTCACCCCGAACGACTCCGGGTTGGATTCCTACCGCAGGTGGAAATTCGAAGAATCGGCCCCCTGGACCGCTTGGGGAAGTTGTAGTGTGTTCAGATGAACCTACTCGCCTTGCTTTTGGCCCAATGGATTCCTGCCGCACCACCTGGACTGGTGGCTTGGGTGCCCACCCTCCAAACCGAATTCGAGGGCACGGCTCTGGACACCAGCCAATGGTCTGCCATCTACCCGGGAACGGACATTTGGAACGAGGAGTCCGAAGCCTACCTCCCTAGCCAAGCAAGTGTCTCGGACGGCATGCTTCATCTTCGCGCCGAAAAAATTCCGAGCCTGGTTTTTGGTCGGACCCAACCCTATCGGTCGGGAATCGTCACCACTTTGGGAAAGTGGAGCCAACGCTACGGCTATTTTGAGATCCGCGCCAAAATGCCCGCTGGTAAGGGGATGTGGCCGGCCTTTTGGGGACTCCCCGTGTCCCGAGATTGGCCGCCAGAAATTGACGTGCTCGAGATCTTGGGCGACACTCCCAAACAAGTCCACATGACCTCGCACTGGGGCCTTCTGCCCCTTCATTTGCAAAAGTCCAACCTTTGGAAAGGTCCTGATTTTTCCCAAGACTTCCATCGTTTTGGGGTGGAATGGACCCCGCGGCGCCTGCGGTGGTACGTGGACGACACCTTGCGCGGCGAAAATCTACAGGGAGTGCCCACCGTCCCCTTTTATTGGCTGTTGAACCTTGCCGTGGGTGGAACTTGGCCCGGTTACCCCGATTCCACCACGGTCTTTCCTTCCGAATTCCAGATCGACTGGATGCGCGCCTGGCAATTTCCCTCCGATTCCCTTTCCAGCTTTCCCGAGCCTCCCCAGATCCATTTCGTCCACCCCAGTCCCAGTCAATTTTTGTCAATTGGCAATCTCGCCAACCTCGAGTTGACCCTGGATTCGGGAAGCGCTCCCGCCAAGGTTTATTGGTATTTGGGGTCTTCCCTCTTGGAATCCACCTCGGGCGGCAATCTTTCCACGACCTGGACTCCCGATTCTCCGGGGAGCCAACTTTTGTCTGCTGCCGCCGTCACCTCCACAGGTATCTGGTCGAGCTTTGCGGGAACCAAGGCGATGGTCGTTGATTCCACGGGAAATTTGATCTCCAACGGATCATTCTCCAACGGAACCGACCCGTGGACCCTTTGGCTCCAGACCGGATGCCACGCGACGATCGACACCGAAACCTGGCAGGGTGCCGTGCGCGGCGTGGTGCATCCCACCGTCCCCGGCACGCAGAGCTGGTACGTGCAACTCTCCCAACCCCTTCCACTGGCCAACCTGTGGAATTATTCCATCTCCTTTGACGCGAGTTCCATCGTCCCGCGCAAGCTCCAAATCCAGGTCCAGGAGGGCGTGGCTCCCTACACGGAACATTGGACCAAGATCGTTTCTGTCGCGACGGATTCTGTCCATTTTGGACCCTATACCTTTGTTTCAAACGGAGACGATGCCACGGCGTTGTTCAAATTCAACGTGGGGCTGGACACCGCCACCACCCGACTCTGGAATGTTCGGGTCACCGCCACGTCTTTGGAATCGGTGCGGAGTCGGCCAAGCCTTTCCCAAATCGTCCCCTCCCAATTCTATGACTTGGCGGGAAGGAAGCTGGGCACACAGGTCCATCGTGTCTTGGGGTTGGTGATCGAACGGGAAGGTTCGGTCACTCGTCTAATTCCCCGCTCTTGGTGAGTCGAACCTAAGGGAAAGCCCTAGAAGTTTCTCTCCCTAAGGCGGCGCGCCACAACCATCGCGGCAAATCCCGACCGCATTCTTTCCCAAAAACCTGTGATTTCGATCACGCCGATGCACATCAGGACTTGGGGCTGGGTGATGGGGAATGTCCTATTGCACCCATGTTCTTGGGTCGCGTCTCTGTTTTCCTTGCCATTGGCCTGATTTCGGTTCCGTCCCACGGGACGGAAACTTTGGCTGTCCCGGATTTTGAACACCCTTCGGGGCAATCGGACCTGCATTTCTTGGGACGCACCCTTTCCGACGCCCTGAGCCAACCTTTGGTGGAACGCCATCACTTCAACCTGGTGGAACGATCTCGGCTCCAGGAGGTGTTTCGGGAAAAAAGCCTTGCCCTGAGCGGAGCCGTGAATGACTCTGCCGACCCCGTCTCGGTGCTTGCTGCCCAAGATTTGGTGCTGGGTAGTTTTGAGGGAAACACAAAAAGCCTGAAGGTGGGGATCCGCATCGTGCGTGCCGCCGATGGAGGAGTTTTGGGCTCGCTTTCCTTCGAGGGGAATTTGGAGAAGGTGCTGGGCGAAATGGAAGCCGCCGCCGACCAGATCGAAGGAGTGTTGCACGGACGCGCCTTTGGATTTTTGGACCTCGAGTCCGACCCCGAGGGGTTGGACGTTTTCATCGATGGCGCACGCAATGGCGCCACGCCCTTGCGCCACGCGCGGTTGTTGGCGGGAGGTCACAGGATCGAGCTTTACTCCCAAGACAAACTGCTTTGGCGAGACACCATCAACCCCCAACCCGACCAGACCATCCACCGTCACCCAACCGTCAACGATCCAGCCCTTCGCCAGGGCTTTTCGGTGGCCATGGGAGCCGGACTAGCACTACCCCAAACTTCTGCGCGCCCCTTTGGCAAAGGGATCGTCGTCCAAGCCGAGCTGGGATTCCGGCGCGGCAGTGCCGCCCTAGGGCTTCGGGGGTTTCTCACCACCCCGGTGCACCAGACCGAGCAGTTTCCCATTCCCTACGGACAAGCCACCGAAGACCGAGCCCTGCAAGCCGCGGGAGTGTCGGGAAGCGTGGTTTGGAATCTGCCCGAGCTTGGTCCCTTTGAATTGGGTTTGGGATTGGAAGCCGGAAGTTTGTGGACCTGGGACAAGCATCCCCTTTGGCGAACCGACCTCTCCTCCCCCACCACCGACCAAGTCTCGCTCTTTGCAGGTCCTGAGGTAGAACTCACCTGGGTCAGCGGTCATCACCTCGAGTTCTTTGTGGAAGGCAGTTCCCCCATCACCCTCACCAAATGGGAACGTGATCGCATCGTGGGCCAAGACCTGTTCCCCGTTTCCCAAGCCACCAACTTGCAGGTGGCCGTGGACAAGGAGCCCCTCATGTTGCCTAAATGTGGCCTTGGATTGCGGGTGCATTTGTGAAGCCCCGAGGTGTGTTGCTCGTAGCGATGGCCGTTCTGGCTCTTGCCGGATGCGAATCCTCCGCCTTGTCGGAAGCGACGGCCTCGGGGGTGGAAACCCGCGATTCCGCAGGGACCTTGGTCAAACCCGCGGCACCCTTTGCCAATGACCTTTCCCAACTGATTTTGTCCCAACCTCGCAATGGGTCTAAGGTAACCGGACCAATCGCGTTCACCTTCGATACCCAAAATTTACCCCAGGGAATGGTGCTGCTTTTCAAGAACGATCCGGGCGTTTTGGTGAATGGCCGATTGGCTTCAGGGTGGAGCAACTCGGGATGTTTGGGCGGCATCGTCTCGATGGCGGGAATGACCTGGAACGGAAGCCTGCGTTTGGATTCCCAAATTCTGACCACCGGCTTCCATGCCTGCGGGGCCACCGAACACGAACCGATCGACCCCTCCCGCCCCATCACCCTCGCCGACCTTCCCGCTGGCAAAATCTATTGGGTGGTGGTGGGATACGATTCCCGATTATTTGCGGTGGCGACAAGTCCTGTCTACTTCTTCACCTGGAGCCCGTCATGAAGGTGTTCCTCCTGGGATCGAGCCTGGTTTTCGCGCTCGCGGCATGCAATGGGGTTTCCAACCCCTTGGATGACAATTCCACCCCTCCCGCGCCGACCACCACCAAAGACACCCTCCTGCTGGCGGGCGACACCACCCAGCGCGTGACCACCTCCCATTGGAATGGCTCCACCCTCGAGTCGCAGGAAGTGTCCGTCATACCTGTGACAGAATTTGTCTGGCTGATCAACCACTACGGCGAACCCGTGGTGATGGAAGCATGGGCCGGTGATTCGCTGGAATGGCGCAACGGCAATGTCTTGGGGTACCATCTCCAAGCTCTTCCAAACCCCAACGCCCGCGCCACACCTTTGGCCAACGGTGCTCGCCGCCGTTTGAGCGCCCGTCGCCAAACCGAAATTTTGGTGGTGGCGGGTATCCCGTCCGGAGCCAGCGCCGAATTCCTCTCGGTCCGGCATTATTTCGGCGTGGTGGCAGGCGATTCGCTGGTCTTGGACAACCAGGGGTTGTTGCAAATATCTCGGTGAGGCACCACCGCCCCAGGATGCCCGACGCCGGTGGTGCGCCCACTCGCCCAGCCGAACTTTTGGCGGTGGCGGAAATCCCATTCTGGAGCCAGTGTCGAATTCCTTTCGGTCCGGCATGATTTCCGCGTGGTTGCCGGCGATTCGTTCATCTTGGACGACCCGGGGCTGTTGCAAGCTTCAAGGTGAGGGATGATCCTCATCGCCGCCCCGCCAGGGCCTGTTAAGGAACGGGGTCCAGCCAGATCGGAGCCACGGGAGTGCAAACCTGATCCATCGAGCAGGAAAATCCCGGATCGACGAATCGGATCGAATCGCCAGCGAACAGCGGGGCCATGGTTTGGATCACGGAATCGCCTTGAAGCACCCGGATCAACCCATCCTGTTCTTCAAAACGGTGGTCGGGTTCGGGTAGTTTCGGCCCCATCAGGTTCTGGAAGATTCCGTTCTTCGCAAACACCAAGGTGTCGTAGTCGCAAGTATGGGATCCGCATTGCAAATTGGACCTCCACCTACCGATCGTGGGGTGACCGGGATCGGCTTCCCCCGCAATCCGGTGGTAGACCAATTGCCCTGGTTCACCAAAAATCAGCCGGATTCGTTGGCCAGAAAATCGTGCAATGAGGGCAAGATGGGAGGAATTTTTGTCGACCAGAAACTGGTTCCAGGTTCGATCCAGGGAAAGCAGCAACGTGTCCAAGGGCAACGCGCGTTGAACTCCTGTCGAATCCGTCAACGTCCGTGTCAGGAAGACTTTGCTAGAATCGGGAAACCGATAGATGGTTTCCAGGTGGGCCCCATTTTGGCCCACTTCCACCCTCCGCCACGACCCGATCAGGGAGGGCGTGCCAGATCCGGAACTCGCCACGGCCTCATCCCCGCATCCCGAAAGAAACGCAACCGCCACCAAGCACCCAGAAACCAAAAAGGATCGAATCGTCATGGGTTGAATGTAATTAACCCTTCGACCCCACCCCCCACCGATGGTGATCCTCCTCACATCCCGTCCCCGGCCATCCACGCCCCCCAGACGTGCCGCAGGAACGCTGGCCAGAGGCGCCCCCAAGAAACAAAAACCCCCAGACAAATCCTGTCCAAGGTCAAATTTCGTCCACACAACGTACTTTGTCGTCGCGAAACAGCGGCAACAGAAGGGGCACGTAGGCCGCATGACGGGTCACCAATCCATAGTTTCCGGAAGGGAATTCGCCTTCGGCGCCAATTCTCCAAACCCTGCGCCGCGTCTTCGCCACCACCGCACCCGTGGCAGCCGAAACGATCAGCTACGGGATTCTCCCCTTGGAAACAAAACCTGGTCCACTTCGCCGCTTACAAGCACCACATTGGGTTCTACCCCACGGGTTCCGGGATGGAAGCATTCCAATCGCGATTTGCGGGACAAAAAACCTCTCGCGGAGCCGTTCAATTTCCCTTGGACAATCCCATCCCCTACGACTTGGTGGAGGAAATCGCCAGGTTTCGGGTCAAGGCGGTCGAAGGAAAGTGAATCCAATCAACCATCCGGCAAGATTCGAACCACAAAAGTTACCTCGTCGACTTCCTCACCCAGATCTTGTAAGTCACTGGATCGATGTCAGTTCCAACACTTTCTGCCACCCGCACATACACGGTACCCTTATGGCCCATCTTGATGGAACCGACCGATGCGGCCATCGATGGCGCGACATTCACGGGGTTGCCTGCAGCGCTCAGAAGCAGGGAATCGTCGGAGTATAAGGCAGATACGAACCATCCTGCCGATTCGATTCCCACATCGTAGATCACGCCCGAATCGACCGGTACCGCGATCCAATCCAAGTCGTCTCCAAGCAATTTGTGCTCTTGCTTGGATCCATCGGGAGGCAGCATGATGGCATTCGAAAGGGACGTATTTATTGGATAAGCATCGGGAACCTGGCTTTTCGCGATCATGTGCCAGGACACTTCCTGGCTTGCGGCCAAACCGCTCAATGCCACGTAAATCGAACCAGATCGCCCTGGGCTAAACCTGTACTTGACAGAATTCGACGCATTGCCAGAAAGCTTCGCGAGCAGGATTGAATCCGAGGTATAGATCGAGGTAAATAGGCTGTCTGAGGCGGTCCCTTCCAGGTAGTAAACCTTGCCCGAATCCACGTCCATCCGTAGGACATCGCGATCGGAATTTGTCAGAATTCCCGATGCACCAGCACCGTTGGCGACCAGAGGCATGGCACCGGCGAACGTACCATTCGCGGAATCGCCTGCTTCGACGGGCACGACCGAAACCTGGCAGTAGAGGTCGGATGAAGTAACCAAGTAGTATGGATATCCGGCGCACAGCAGGACAGGCCCATCGAACGTCGACTTGTAATAGAATGTCATGGAGGGACTCGCGTCCTTCCTTGCCGAGATCGGAAGCGAATATCCGGTCGAGTCGGTCAATTTGAAGTTCAACATAAGATCGCCGCGGATGTTAAACCTATAGGTCGTGCCGGATTTTACCGGAACCTTGAACCACCGGGAATCGCTTCCAACCACACGGCTCGCGGTCGCGTCTCCATCTAGCAACATCTTACATGGATTGTCCGATGTTCCACAAGATCCGATGGCAACAACCGGCGGAACGGTGTCGATTTGGACAGAATACGCGGCGACCGCTCCCGTAGACGACTTGATGTGCAAGAAGAACGGCCCCGAGGTGCGAGGCGTGTATGTCAGCGTCTGCCCAAAGCTGATGTACTGCCAAGTCAGATTCATCGCGAGGGAATCGCGAGAAAATAGATCGCCCAGGGCGGAAACCGACGCATTCACCGGATTTTGTCGCAAGGTAATTAGAATGGGGCGCCCGGAATCACCTTGGATTTTCATCCAGTCTTCGTCGAACGCCGATACCTGTCGAGAGATGACCGTTCCCCATCCTGTTAGGTTCACTGCCGTTTTCAACGAGTTGTCGGGTTCGAGCAAATCATCGGGAATTGTTGACTTCGAGACGCGAATTTCGTACACAAAGGGCTCGGAAAACAATGGCTTCGAGTTGGCTACGCGCAGGTAGCAAACTCCATCGTATTGGGCCTGGAACTGCACCGATCCGTCTTGGCTCCCCGGTGCTTGTTTGTATTCACCTCCTGCTAGTTTCTGCCACCCAGTGCTGTCGAACAAATCAAAATTCGCGAAGAACATGTAATAGGATCTCCCCGACACCAACTGGAGTTTTGCACTGTAAATTTTTCCCTTCTCGAGTGGGATTTTTACCCAGTCGGTATCGTACCCAAGCAGCTTGCGATAAACTGGTGTCGAGTCGACGGGAATGGCAAATGCAGATCCAATCCCCTGTCCATATTTGCCGGGCTGGGGCACAGCCCAGTTAGGTAGCCCATCGGTGGCCTTGGCGGAAATCGTGTAGGCCATAACCCCGGACTGACTTGAAATTTCCACGAAGTATCGGCCGCTCTTCAAGCAGGGAGCGGACAAAATGAAATCACTCAATTTATCTTGGCTGATCGTGAAGAGGCGTTCTAGCGAATCGGTTCCGAGAACCCGTGCGCGCAGATAGTAATTCGTGGAATCCGCCACTCTGAGATGAAAGCTATAGGTCTTTCCTGAATCGGCCTGGAAAGAGATCAGGTCAAGGTCGGGGTTGAAATTCTTCCCGATATGAATGGTCCGCGATTGCACTGAGCCATCAAAGGTTATTGGTTTGGCGGTCAAAAATGAATTGTCCGATTCATAATCGTCGGTCGGCTGCTTGCGGATAGGGTAGCCGCTTGAGTCGGTGACCCGCAGTCGGTAGAATCCTCCTCGGGTCGTACCCGACCGGATCACGCCATAGACGGTCGATTTCTTGGTCGAAAGGATTTGGTTTCCGTCGATCCGAGCGGAATCTGCCGTGTACAGTTCCAAGCTAGAGTGGACCCCCGAAGAATCGACGATTTCGACTTGGTAGGTTTGACCAGAATCCGTCGCGAACCGAATCCAGTCGACGTCGGGATTCGATCCAGTTGCGAAGGTGCGAATCTGCCAAGAACCGCCCGGAAGAATCTTAGAGGCAGCAGGACGAACGTTGTCGTACTCCCATCCGTCCGGAGGGATCACCCATGCAGGAAGGCCTGCTGAATCTTTGAGTCCAACCACATATTGCGCACCGGGGCGGCCAGTGACCTTCACGGAATACAAACCCGTCTGGGTTGCCGGAAAGACCAATGATTTTTTCGAACTGTCGATCCGTGAGGAAAGTTCTGCGAATTGAGGCGATCCGGCAGAAGACCACACAACTAACGCCAACGAGGAGCTTGGTTCAGCCCAGGTGATGGTGTAGGTTCTTCCCGAATCCACGTGGAAATCATATCGCATCGAAGATGTGTCGGCATTTTTTGCGGGCAACGCTCCTGCCACCGAATCACCCACCAAAAGGCGAGCGGGCAAAGGAACGACCGGATTGGTCGAGGTGTCGTCACACGAAACAAGCCAAGACAAGGCGATGGCAAGACTTAGGGCAGCAATGGCTTTGGTGTTCATGGAAGGAGATCCAATGCGGGAGGTTGATCGGAAATAATTTGGGTGGAATGGAGAGCCTAGATTGAGGCGAGTCATGGCAGGACCGACTTTGGTTTGTCGATCCAAATCTTGTACCCAATTGTACCGGGGATAAAACTGCCACCTGCCGAAACGCAGACAAATACCTGGGTCTTTCGGTTCATGGCAATCTTCAAACCTTCGTTGTTCGTTGTGGTTGGATCCAACACGATACGCCCCAACGACAGTGAATCCGTCGTGAAGGCCTGGGCCATTAACGGTTGGCTTCCTTCGGATTCAAGCTGCAATTTGTATTCGACACCGGAATCAATGTCGAGGCGAACCCAGTCGACTTCTGTTCCCCACAAAATGTGATTTTGCACGGTTCCGTCTATAGGAAGGTTGTGGGCCACAATCATCGCATCATCGTTTTCAAAGGTATCCAACAACGCACTGGAAGCCTGCAAGTGCCAGGACACCGCTTGATTGTAGGAGCTCCTAATCCTGATGTACCACAGTCCCGACCATGGAGGAGCGAACGACAGATCTTGACTGGTATTGGTATAGTTCGTAAACGTTGAATAGCTCTGAAAGACAGAGTCCTGGGAATATATGGAAAAATCCATCGAATTACTTTGGTCCAGATGGAAGGAATAGACCTTTCCCAAATCGCCGCGGAACTTGAAAAAGATGGGCTTAATTGGAAGGACATCGCCCACCAATGCAGCTCTATCGATGGCTAAATCCCAAGCGCCTGCGAAACTTGGAGAGGGTGGCCACCATTCACCATTCATGACGGAAATTGACAGGAAAAATTGGGCCGCCGTATCGGATTTCAGCCCGATCCCTACCTTTGCGTAGGCGATGCCGTCCGCAGTGGCGTGGTAGTAAAGGTTGGTTGACGAGGAAGACGGGTACAAATACAAGCTGTCAGCCAGAAGCTGATTCGGCCCCAAAATCCGCAAGTTTGTCTGTGCATTGGAGCGCACCCCCAATCGATAGACACTTCCGGCCTTGACGGGAAACGCAAACCATCGAGCCAAACCGGGAACCAAGCGCGTTTGCCTCCACAGGCTGTCCGTGGCCAGAACACAAGCTTGTTCCAAACTAGAGCACGCTGCCGAATCCGAGAGCGCGGAGTGCTGAGCACTCACCTCGTAGGGCTGTACCCCAAATCCCGTAGATCGCACGCGCAGGTGTACCAAGCCAGTGCGTCGTGGAATGTATTCGTTGGACGCACCTGATTGGGGAAGGATCTGGGGTCTGGATTCGATCCATTGCGAATCGGATCCAAATAGATCAACAGCCAGCGCAATCGAACCAGACTTGCCATCGACGCGAATTGACATTTTCCGTCCCGAATCAACTTGGATCTTCATCCAATCCACGTCGGATCCGGCAACCCAGCGAGAAACCGGTTTTCCATCGGCGACCAGCAAGGCGGATTGGCTCAGGCTGTTATCGGGCTCCAAGGGATCGGGAGGTGGCGATTTTACGTCGAGGCGAAATTCCAGAGACAACCAATCGGAGGCATTGACATAACTCCAGGTCGGCGTCGATATTTTCAGGTAAATGTCGCCATCGGATCTAGGGAGCATCGTCCAAGCGGTGTCCCTATCGCTCTTGGACAAATTCAGCGAATCGAAAGGACATCCAGTGCTCCCCAGTAGGATCGTCCTGATCCCGATCCAAGTGTAGGTGGTGGAGACAACCTTTTGCCGAAGCGTGTAGACTTTACCGGCCTCGACATGGATGCGCACCCATTCCGTATCGGCATAGAAGACCTTTTTGACAAGAGGTGCCGAATCCGTCGGTAGCAGCGTTGCCGATGAAATCCCCGAACTTTGCTCACCGTTTTCCGGAATAACCCAACGAGCAACTCCCGCCTTTTGAGTCACTGCGATGCTATAACCGCTGTTGGGCCCTCCATACCCGGTCACGGCGGCAAAATAGCGTCCGGTTCGAACACAGAAAAAAACGGCGGCTACCCCTTTCGAGATCGCCTCGACGACATTTGGTTGCTGTGTGGAATCCTTGTTTAAGATCACCGGCCGATGATAGGTGCCAGTGGTGTCGTTGTAACGAATCAAGACCCGGTAGGTGTGACCCGAATCGGCTTGGAACGAGATGAGATCCAGGTCCCTCGGATCCGGCAACGTGCGAACCTGCCAGGAACTGTCGGTAGCAATGGGTTTGGCCGTGGCAAGGGTATTGTCGTTTTCGTATGCATCGGCCAGCAATGCCTCCGATGGCGCCCCTTTGGTCGCCAAGGCGCGCAACCGATACCAGCCACCTTTTCCTGTGGGTGCCGCGATCCGGCAGTACACGGTCGCTTTCTTGCGACAATACCACCCGGCGCCTCCCAAAAAACCAGAGTCAGCGTCATACAGCCCCATGGATACGCCCCCGATAAGCGAGTCCACTCGCACCAACGAGTAAGTGGTTCCAGAATCGGCTTGGATCCAAAACCAATCGACATCGGGTTTCCCCGAAGTGGTCAGGGATCGGTACTGCCAAGTACTATCTGTGGGGAGATATTTCGCCAACGATCGCAGGCCGTCCTCTTCCGCATGGTCAGGCATCGCCACCCATCCTGGAAGCCCGTTGGTGGCCCCGAGCCCAATCCGAAACGAGGCCCGATCAATTCCTGTCACCAAAATCGTCTGCGCACCAGAACGAGTGGCTGGAAAAAGGATTGATTTTTCAAAGCCCATCGGAGCCTGAGTCGCCTCGGAATACCGAGGCTCCCCCGTGCTGGACACGATGCTTACGGCGACAGCAAATCCCGGATCACTCCAGGAGATCGTGTAGGCTTTGCCCGAATCGGCGTCGAATTCAAGGCTAGAGGAAACCGTTCCATCCGATCCTCCAGGAAGGTTGGCCTCCACAACATCACCTACCGCCAAGCGATTTGTGCCAGGATCGATCGGGCCGATTTGTTGGCTCTCATTACACGAAACCAGCAAAAAATACAGGGAGAGGAGGGGAAGGGAATGTTTTGGATTCATGGGGAACAAAACTCCTAAAGCGGGTCATGAGGGAGTTCCCTGGCAACTGCCACTGACGAGAACTTCCCACGAATCCTAATAATCTCCACCGGTAGTTGGCAACCAGCCTAGTCCACGGTAGGGGAACGATTGTGCCTCAACCGAGCCCGCGACAGCGAGCGTGATGCAGACTGCCAGAACCGAACCAAAATTCGTCACCCCATGCGCCAGCCACCCGCAGGGCCCGCCGAAAGGCGGGGTGCCAACATCGCGTAGGGGTCGGGCATGCCCGACCCCCAAAAACGGTAGGCACCGACGGCGTATGCCGGAGCCCGCAGACCGCTACGGCAACCACAAGTCGGCGGGGCCACCTTCAGGTGGCCAGCGGCGACCGCCCAGCCGTGCCGCAGGCACGCTGGCCAGAGGCGCCCCAATAAAAAAACCCCAGACAAATCCTGTCCAATGTCAAATTTCATCAAACCATGCGCCAGCCACCCGCAGGGCCCGCCGAAAGGCGGGGTGCCTAAATTGCGTAGGGATCGGGCATGGTTGTCGCCAAGGCGACCCGCCACCAACCGAATCTCGCAGCGGTCGACAAGCTCCCTTCGAAAAGCTCAGGGCATCGCACCACAAGTGCCCGACCCCCAAAAACGGTAGGCACCGACG
>CAIKAA010000073.1 GCA_903825275.1 uncultured Fibrobacterota bacterium
GATTCATGAATCGCCCCTACAGGGCGGGTTGGCCGTAGGCGCAACATCCGGTTGGACCTCGGCCTCGCTCGGCCCGTCGAACCAATCCGTCAATTCGCGCAAGGCTTGCTCGGGAGTCTTGGCCTGGCGATGCCCACCGTCCCAGGCGTCGGCGAGATAGGAACCGTAGCGTTCGCGAACCACTCGGCTGTCGAGCACCAAGACGGCACCCTTGTCGTCGTTGCGGCGCAGCAAGCGGCCCACTCCCTGGCGCAACTTGAGCCAAGCTTCGGGAAGAAAGCATTCCGCGAACGGAGGCCGGCCTTCGGCCTCGACTTCTTCGGCGCGGGCCGAGACCAACGGGTCGGAGGGAACCGGAAACGGCAAACGGGCGATCACGAGCAGTTCTAGGTCGCGACCGGGAAGGTCGACCCCTTCCCAAAAACTGTCCGCCCCCAAAAGGCAGGCACCCTCGTGCTTGCGAAACATCTGCAACAGGGCTTCCCGGTTTCCGTCCACCCCTTGGGCCAGCATCAATCGTCCCGCCTGTTTCCATTCCATCGCGAGCTTCTCGCGCACATCGCGCAAGTTGCGTTCGGACGTGAACAGCACCAACGTGCGGCGATTCAAAGGGAGCACGACGTCACGCAGAGTCTGGATCACACCGTCCATCCACCCCTTTTCGCCCGGCTTGGGAAGCCAGCCCGCGGCCACCACCCTGGCCTGTTCGCGCATCTTGAACGGGGACGGGTGCCGGATCTTGTGGACTTCGCGATCGAGCTTGGACAAACCGGTGCGAAACTCGAAGTATTCAGCCCGGTTGCGAACGGCCAAAGTCGCCGAGGTGAAGATGCAGGTCTTGAGGACGGGATAAAGTTTGGTGGCCAAAAGTTGTCCCGGATCGCGTGGCGAGGCCCGCAATTGCAAACGAATGGGGTTGCTCCAATCCTCGATCCAGTGGACATCGCCTTCGGGCGCGGCATCGCACAACGCCTGGAAATCCCGCCGGAATTCACCCAGCGCGCCTTCGCCGGACGCCAGGTCGGCGAGATACCCCTTCTCTTCGGCAACATCCCAAGTTGCCAGTTCCCGTCGCAAATCGCCAAGGGAGGACATGGCCGCCTCGAAAGCCCCCTGGGCCGGACTTGGATCGACGCCTGTTTCTGTCACCAAGGCATCGCGAAGCCGCAACTTCTGTTCTTCTCCGCGACGCCCGATCTTTTCGCCGAACTTTTGGAACAAGCGGTGCAAGCGGCGATCGGCATTGGCCAGTTCCTCGCGGCAACGATCGACCAACGGGATCAAGGTCACCGGAAGATCGACCGCCGAGGCCAACGCGCCCAACAGACCCGCCCGCTTGTCGCCGGTTTCGGCCAAGGGATGGAGCACGCGGCGCAAACGCAACAAGGAAATCACCCGGCCCAAATGATCGTGAGCGGCGTCGGCCAAGTGGTGGGCTTCGTCGACAATCAATCGTTCGTAGGAGGGCAACAAGGCAAAGTCAATCGCCAGATCCGAAAGCAACAAAGCGTGGTTGACGATCAGAATATGGGCCGACTCGGCCCGGCGCTTGGCTTTTTGGTGGAAGCACCGTTTGAACAAAGGGTGGCGGGGCGGGATCGCGGCACGGCCATCGCTTTGCAATTTGGCCCACAGCGAGGCATTGCGGTCGCGGCCAAATCCATGGCACTCCTCGATGTCACCCGTGTGGGTGCGCGAAACCCAAGTGATCAAAGGCAAGAACGATTCGCGCTCGGCGGTGTCCAGGCGCGCGGGATCTTCCAGGTGTTCCGCAAATCGGCGCACGCACAAATAGTTGGCACGCCCTTTTAGGACCGCAATCCTCGCTTCGGGAATCACTTCCCGCACCAATGGAGCTTCCCGTTCGACCAATTGGTTTTGCAAGGTTTTGGTGGCGGTGCTCACCAGCACTCGGTCGCGAGCCTCCACCGCCCACATCGCGGCGGGAACCAGATAGGCGAGCGACTTGCCGGTTCCGGTTCCTGCCTCGCAGGCGAAGAATTCGTCGTCGGAAAGGGCCTGGGCGATTTCGCGAGCCATCTGACCCTGAGCCGGACGAGGCTCCCAATCCTCGCGGCCTTTGGAAAGCGGCCCCGTCGGCGAAAACACCCGGTCGACTTGGCTGTTCTCGAGCTTGGCTTCGCGCGGCGGACCGGCGCGCAAAAATTCCTCTTCATATTCAGGCCAGGTCGCTTCAGGAGCCAGGTGCCCACCTTCCCAAACCACCATCTTCTCCCAAGCGCTTCCCGAATCGCGCAACACCCAGCCAAGCGCGTCCACCACGCTCGGCGTGCTGGATTGCATCTCTTCCAAAGCCGACTGGATGGCCAAAAACAATCTTCCCGCCGCGCGGGCATCGGCGGCAGCGCGGTGCGCTGTGTCGCCAGTTTCTGTCAGGCCAAGTTTTTCCACCAGACTTTCGAGCCGGTGGGCGGGCCATTCGGGCCAAACGGTACGGGCACCCAACAGGGTGTCGTACACTTCCCGGACCGATTCGTTGATCGAGGCCGCCTCCCAAGCTTTTCTCAAGAAACGAAGGTCGAACATCGAATTGTGCGCCACCAACGGCAGATCCCCACAAAAGGCCTGGAAGGCGTGGATGGCCACCTCGGGATCTTGTCCATCGGCCGATTCGGCGGCGGTGATCCCGGTCAGGGCTTCAATAAACGGGGTAACCGGTCGGCGCGTGCGCAACACAGCTGAAAAGGAATCGACTTCTTTCCCGTCGCGGAACAAGATCGCCCCGAGCTCCAATATTTCTTCGTTGGAAAAATCAAGACCGGTGGTCTCGAGATCGATGGCCACAAAATCCCGTAGGGGCCGCACACTCATTGGTTCGCTCGTTTCGCAAGTGTTGTGTCGACC
>CAIKAA010000074.1 GCA_903825275.1 uncultured Fibrobacterota bacterium
CGTCGACAATCCAAGCCCGGTTCCTTTTCCAGCTTCCTTGGTTGTAAAAAACGGCTCGAACATCCTTTCCAAAATTTCCCCGGACATCCCACAACCGGTATCCGTGACACAAATCCCGACATACTCGCCCGGCATCGAGGCGACATACCTTCGCGTAGCGACTTCGTCGAGGTGAAGATCCAAGGTTTGGATGGTGATGTTCCCTTGTTCCTCGATGGCATCGCGGGCATTGATGCACAAGTTCGCCACCACCTGTTCGATCTGGGAGGGGTCGAGGTGGATGGTCCCCAAATTTTGTCCTGGTTTCCAATCCAGCCGAATTCGTTTTCCCATCAAACGCCGCATCATCTTGATCATTTCCTCGATGGTCTGATTGATGTCCAAAACCATCGGTTCGACTGGTCCTTTGCGGGCGAACGTGAGCAACTGTTTGGTCAGGTTCGCCGAGATCTTGGCGGACTCAAAAATTTCCGAAAAGCATTGCCAAAGCTCGGACCCAGGCTCCACCAGAGACATTCCCATTTCGGAATTCATCAAGGAAACGGTGATGAAGTTGTTGAAGTCGTGGGCGATTCCGCCCACCAGGTTCCCGATGCATTCCAATTTTTGACTGCGCAGCAACTGGGCCTGCAAGTTTTCAAGCTCCCTTATGGCACCTTCCTTTTCGATTTCGACACTTTGAAGCAAATGATTGGTTTCCTCAATTTCGGCTTCCCGAGCCACTTCCTGGGTCTCCATGCGCTGGCGCAGGCGCGACTGCTCCAGATAGGTTTTCACCCGCGCGAGAACTTTGTGGGGTTGATAGGGCCGGGTAAGAAAATCGACGGCCCCCAAACTCAAGCCCTTCTCCCGCTCGTCGGAGTCGCAAAACGAGGTGAGGAAGATCACAGGGATGGACCGCGCCGGGGCGGATTGCTGGATCCATCGACACAATTCAAACCCACTCATGTCGGGCAAACGGACATCCATCAAAATCAGTTCTGGTGTTTGGGTAGCAATGGCTTCCATCGCTTGACGACCACTCGCTGCGGTGCGGACCAGCTGGCAATCCGCGGTCAGAATGGCCAGAAGGCACAGCATTTCTGGCGTGCCATCCACCACCAAAATCCCTTTGGGGTTCATGAACACCCTCCTGATTGAAGCGGGAGGGTGGTCGTTCTTCCAGAAGCATCCGGGGAGTTGTGGAAGAACTTGGTGGGGTCCTGTTTCCTCACCCTACCCACCTTTCGCACGCAGGTAGAAAGCGCCGATTCACCCCCCCGGTTTCACCAGGGGAGGAACCCCCGGAAAGAGCAAGGCAACCAAGATCGTTTTGCCTGGGCTGGCGGACCTGACATCCTTTCACCGCGCAGACCATCAATAATGCGTGGAGGAACGAGGTTTTTTTGGAAGTGATCATACGGGTGACCCAGGGTTGAAACAACGGCGATTTTAGTCTACCGTACAAACGCCACGATGCAAAGTCCTGCATGGAAAAATTGTCATTTTATGTATCCTGCTGGGATACACTTCGGACGGCGCCCCCAACATTCGACCAGCCACAGACTCCGTTTCGCCTTGTGAGGTTGGTGTCGCAAGGGAAGGGATCATTCCAAGCGCGCGGCAATACTGCAACCTAAGCCTTGGGCCGTTAGGGATCTTGCTTGGCAGCAGGGCAGCGGCTTTTTGGGAAGGGAAGAGGCAATCCTTCTCTCCACTTGCGTGGGAGCGAAAGATCCGGCACGGCCGTTTCGATGACGCTGGGCATTTTCCCCCAGCTTGCCTTGGTGGAGGAATCGACGGAATCCCGATCCCTTGGCGGCAATTTTACTTGCATCCCAGCATTCTCTGTGGAAATCACCCCCGCTTGGGAGGATTGGGATTCACACGAAAACAAGAAGCAAAGGCCGAGAATGGCCGCGCCCAAAAGACCACCGGCGACCCAGGGAAACATTTTTTTCGAGCCTGGGGAGTTCATTTCAGATGGCCATCCAAACGTTCCCCCTCGAGACCAGAAGTCGAGGACGCTTCTGGCTCGAGAAGAACGCTGGATAACATCGACCCCGTGCAATATGCAAGAGAAACCAGTGGGTCAATTCCCCGCAGGTTGGCAGGAACTTCTGTCGTGGTTTCATCCGCATTGGCCTCAACTTACGGATCAACCCACAGAATTATGCACCGAGTGGTGAAATTGGTTCATTTCGTGTATCCTGCTGGGATACATTTCGCGAAGATTGGGTCTGGACCGGGACTTGGCTCAACGGGAAAAGCTGCAAGTTGAATTGAAACACCCGGTCCACGATGGGGTGCTGCTGGGCCAAGGTCACCAGTTCTTCCCGGAAACTCTTGATCCTTTCCACAATTTTCAAGTACCCCTCCTCATCCACCCCAAGGCTTAGGGTCGAGATGTGCCGCCGGGTCGGAGGGTGGCGCGTCAGGGCTTCTCGAGCCAATTGCAAGGTCGCTTCCTGGAAGTTTCGCACCGATTGGGACCGCAACTCTTCTTGGGTGGTCAGGGTGGGGTTTTTTTGGATGTACAAATGTCCCTTGGGCTCGATCAAATCCAAATCGCGCAACAAATTCACCGCGTAGCGAGCCTCTTCGGCAGTTATAGGTGGGTCAAGTTGTTGGCCCAAAAACTTCCAGTTTCCCCGAAAATCGACAATGGTCACCAATTCCCAAAGGGGAATCACAAACCACTTGTTGAACAGGTCGTACTGTTGCACCGAAAGCATGGTCTTGCGTGTGGGCCTGGCCACCTTGGCCAATCGCAACAACAGGTGATTTTTTTCTTCCAAGTCGGCGCAATTCTTCAAGGCGACCAAGATGGAGAAATATTCTTCCTCCCTGGAATTGTGCCCCATCGCTTGGGAAAGCTTGATGGCCGCCGCTTGCGAGAGATCTTTTTCCCCCATGGCGACCAGGCGGAGAAAAGAGCGGGACTTTAAACCCAAGCGCGTCGCCAGCCATTGGTAGCTTGTGGCCAAACCACGCACTTTGCGATCTTCGATCCAATCCTTCAAGTACTGGTGGTAGTCGGCATAGTCGAACACCGAAACGGAGGAAACATCGCCAGGCTCTTCCCCAAGCGGCTCTAGGCTCATCCAAACAATCCATTGGAAAGCATCACCAAGGTGCAGGCTTCCAGAACTTCGGCACCGCTTTCGACCAGGGCACTTGCCAAGGGTGGATTTTCGCTTCCCGGATTAAAAATCACCCGGCGAAATCCGTAGGACAGGATTTCGTCAGAAA
>CAIKAA010000075.1 GCA_903825275.1 uncultured Fibrobacterota bacterium
CGGAGACACTCCAGAGTGATGCGGAGATACTCCACAGTGTCTCGGAGACACTCCAGAGTGGTGCGGAGACACTCCATGATGTCTCGGAGACACTCCAGAGTGATGCGGAGACACTCCACAGTGTCTCGGAGACACTCCAGAGTGGTGCGGAGACACTCCACGATGACTCGGAAACACACCGTTATGTCTCATTGTCACCGCTGGACCCCCATTGGTGTTTTGGTTCGCCGTTTTGCCGTTTTGGTGTAATGCGACCCGGTGAGATCCGAATCCCTGTGATGGGAAAGATTTCCACTGGCCCCCTTAGAGCGTCGATGATCCGGAGCGCAACACAATTCCTTGTACGGGCTAAACAACTATCTTCATCAACCATTCACCTTCTTTGCCTTTACCCTGGAGTCCTTCCATGATCCTATTGTTGTCCATGCATTTCGCGATGAACCTATCCTTGCTTTGCGGAACCCAAGCCCCTTCTCCAGCCCCAACGTCCTCCCCCTTCCAAGCCATCCAGGATTCGGCGCGACAATCTGAGATGGCCCAAAACCAAGCCGTCCAGAAACTTCGGGAAAAGCTTCAGATCGACCTTCGGGCGGGGAACCAGAAAGCGATCCAAGCCGACCAAGAAGCCTTGCATCAGGAAAGGATCAAGAGGCACGACTCCCACCGACACTTCGACAGTTTATCGCGGGAGAAAGAGCGAGCCTTGATCCAGGAACGGCATGCCCACCGGGATTCCGGGGCTGTCCGCAATCGATAGCCCGAACTCGAATTTGGACTTCATTGGGAATTAGTTAGGGGGCGGTAGATCTGGTTGGAGGATAGGGGGAAACCGCTCGAAATGGCCAGGCACCCAGCCATGCCACCAGAATCCAGCCCAGGAAAAATTCGGCCGCGAAGTTTGATTCGAGATAGGCCACGATCCAGGCGCACAAAAGCAGGGTCGCCCACGCGAGATCGACCCAGGCAAATCCACTTGGGGACTTGGATCTGGCCCGGCTTCCTTTGGGCGTCACGGCAAATTCCGATTTGCTTCTGCCCATGCCTTGGACCGCAGCCCAGGCCAAGTGCGGCGTGGCGGCCATCCCCAACAAGGTCTGCCCCGGCAATTGGGTCCATCGGAACGGCTCTTTGCGGGCTCGGAGCATCCAGGCATGCGAAAGCGGCACGCTCAGAAGCGTGAAGACAAGGCTTGCCCACCCAACCAGCCCCAGACTCACCTTGGGCACAAACGAAATCCCCATCACCAACACCACCATCGCGGGGTGAATCAGGTAGTGGGTGAGGTGGAACAACCCCAAAACTTTTTGGTGAAGCGGCTTTGGCGAAACCAACAAGCGCGGCCCCAGCTTTCGCAGGCATTGGATCGATCCCTGAGCCCATCGACGCTGCTGGCGAATCCACACGGCAATGGTGGGTGGAATCTCGGCAGCGACAACAAGTTCATCCAGATAGATTCCGCTCCACCCCGCCAGTGCCGACCGATAGGAAAGGTCCAGATCTTCGGTCAACGTATCTCCTTCCCACCCCCCCGCCGCCTCGATCGCTTCGCGCTTCCAAAGCCCGGCTGTGCCGTTGAAATTCAGGATCCCCCCAAGAGCGAAGCGCCCCGCCTGTTCGATGGAAAAGTGGGCGTCGATCCCCACCGCAAGCGACCGGGTCAGCCGATTCTCGTGCCGGTTCCGGTGCCCCCACCTCCCTTGCACAAAGCCAATCCCGGTGGTGGCTTGCAACGCCTCCCAAGCGCGAAGACAAAAATCGTCTTCCGGACGAAAGTCCGCATCAAAAAGAGCAAACAACTCTGCGTCTGACTGGAGCATCCCCTCGCGCAACGCTCCTGCCTTGAACCCCTTTCGATGAGGCCTCCGGAGCACCTTCACGGATCCCGGATCAAACCCCGCACACGCCTTGTCGACGGCAATTTTGGATTCCAGATCGGTCGAGTCATCCAAAATCTGCAACTGCACCCTGCCGGGCCAAACTTGGCGTTGGAGACAACCGATCGCCCCTGCGGCCTCCACCCCCTCGTTGAACACGGGAAGTTGAATGCACAGGTCGGGAAACGACTCGGTTGTCCCTTCCCATTTTGTCGGGGTGTCCCGTTTTCGAGGAGAGAGGATCGCGGCGGCAAAAAGGACCACCAGATGGAGGGATTGCATCAGAAGAAAGGCCCCGCAGACCGTGCAGATGGCGCCAACCACGATCATCCCCACCAACAAATTCTCGGACCCGAAGTGGCCTGGGGAAAGTGTCCAAAAGCCCCTCCGCAAATCAGGTGGACAGAAGGAAAGCTACGGTCACCCGATCCCATGGCAATGATTTGGATCAAGCGGGGGTTCGAAGGGGTCGACCCAAATAATGGTCGCGGGCGTGGCGAAACCAAGTGGAGAGGATAACGGTTCCCGCCCCCAAGCACCCCTTGATGGTCCCGCTGATCTTGGACGTTCCAATACGCGGTCGGTAAGATACAGGAACTTCGGCGCAGACCAGACCAAGCCGCACGGCGCGGATTTGCATTTCGACGGTCCAGCCATATCCCCTGTCCGTCATTCCCAAATCCACCAATTTTTGCCACCGAATGGCGCGAAAGGGGCCCAGGTCGGTGAACCGAACTCGCCAAACCAACCCGATCAAGAACGGCGCCAGCCAATTCCCCACCCGAGCAGGCCAGGTCATGGAACCCTTCTCCCTGGTCCCCAAGGTGCGCGACCCAATCACCAAATCGGCACCCGCAGCAATCCTTGCCAAGAGCCGGTCCACTTGGGTAGGATCATCCGCGCCATCGGCATCCAGAAACACCACCACCTCGGGCGGATTTTGGGCCAATTCCCGAATCCCGCGCAGGCACGCCGAACCGTACCCGCGCACCGGCTCGAACACCACCACGGCCCCACAGGAACGAGCCCATTCGGCGGTGCGATCGCGCGAACCGTTGTCGACCACATAGGCCTGCCGGATCGAGGAGGGAAGGCTTTTTAGGACCTGGACAATCGCTTGTTCTTCATCCAAGGCAGGCAAAATCGCATCGACCAACATAGGGTCCCAAAATACATCCCCAAGGGAGGCCCCCAGACCACCCACCGGACCCAGCCAAATTCTGTCCACCCTCCCGATCTCCAAAGGGCCGCCTCGTAGCCCAGGGAGGAGAACAGAAATACGACCAACCAGGCCTTGGGCCGAAGGGCCACAAACGGCAAGAGCCACAGCGCGTACCAAGCGTGGAAGGTGGGCAAACACGCCAATGTCCAGAACAAGGCCTGGCCCGAGCGCTCGTACAGGTCGCCCCGTGTCCGAGAGATTCCCCAAAGGAGGAGGAAAAGAATCCCCGCAGACAGAATCCGACAAAAGCCCCACCCGAACCCCAGCCCATGCAATCCATGGGGGATCAAATCGTTGCTTTCAAATTCCATCCCAAAGCGCATCCCCGTTTTCCACATGCCCACCAAGGAAGTGGGAAACACAAGCCCCACCAGTAGGGCCACCAAAGACAAGCCCGCCAAAATTTGGGGAAAACGGCGCGGTCGTCGCAATCCTTCTACCACCCCCAACACGACTCCGCCCACGGTCTTGATCTGGATCGCCAAACCCAATAGGCTCCCCGCTACCAGCGATTTTCGAGAACCGCTCGCCGCCGCCCAAGCCACCAAGGCCAATTCCAACAATGGCTCGAAATGCCCCCGCCCCGCCCCTTCAAAAATGGCCAATGGACATAGCCAAAAGATCCCAAAGGCCCACAACCCAGAATTCGACGCCTCGCGCCGCGCCAAAGCGCGCACCCCCAAAGCGCAGGCCAGCTCGACGGCGATCAAAAAGAGCCGGAAGCCCAGGATGCCGATTCCGACGGCGCGCAACAAAGCAAACAAACCGATCAACACGCCTGGATAAATGGCCGGAATCTCGGGGTGATTCACCCGGGTTAGAAGTGGGTCGTGGGAAATGGAGAAGAAATGGGAGGGCGGCGTGGTCCAGGGATCGCCCCCGTGAACCACCAGCGAGCCTTCCCACAAATAGCGGTAGATGTCGTCGCAAGGTTGGAGGGAAAGAAGGGCCCAGAGGCGAAGGCCTAGGCCCAGGAGGAGGATCCAGAAAAACGGCTGGACCCAGCCAGTGGCCTTGGTCACTTCAAGACGGGGCCGGTGCGGAAGATAAAACTTCCAGCTCCATAAGGTGAAGCAGTAATCGAAATATTTCGGACGCCGGGGATGAGCCCTCCTTGAGGAGCAACATTGGGATTATTCCAATTACTAAATACATAGACTTGGCCATCACGACGCAAAATGGTAATTGTACCATCAATAGCCAATATCGATCGAGCCTCATCAATACCCGGAATTTGGGTCCAATTTGATAGTTGAATAAATTCCTTGAAGGTCCCACCAAAAAGGGTGGCTGGTATATCAGAACCAATCGCCCAAAGTGTACCATCACGCTTTACGACATACTTTGCTCTAGTATTTTGCTCCCAATCAACACCAATATCTGCAACCCCAGAAATACCTAGATTTGAGGGCTGCAAGGGAAATTGAGGAAGATATATATCCTTCCCCCTCCATCCCCAGAGATCCCCATTTGAATTAAGAGCCATACCGGAAGTAAGTGAGGGCTGAATTTGAAGCTTTGTAGTGCCTTGAAGAGCGGGAACTATCCTCGGAACCGATTCACCCAAGATGTGATTTCCAGAAAAATCTGCAGCCCAAGTTCCATATGGATTGGGATCGGTGCTCCAAATCCAAACAGATCCGGAGGAGGTTAAAGCAAAATGCTTAAATTCATCGGATGTAGATTGAAGATCGACAACTGTGTCTGGAATAAATACCGACGAAACCCATCCATTCTGACTAGCCTGGATAATTCGTCCATCGGGGTAAGCAACCTGTTTCGAAACCATATCCAAAACTGTTGCAGGATACAAATCATCAATTCGAATTGGTCTTGCAAACATGAAGGAATTACTGAAGGGATTGGCATTACTTATCCCATTTAGCAACCAGGGTGTCCCGGAACCATTCATCCATAAATACCCTGTAGAATCAGTCCACAAAATTAGCGATCCAGAAATTGTACTTTTATTACTCTGGAAAAAATCCCACAATTGACTGATATTATTTTTCATAGGTAGATTAAGGAAGCGTGATATGGGCAAAATCGCATCTGGAAAAACCTTAAAAGGTACACCATTCGCCCATTTAGACGGATCCAATGGAGAAACCGGCCACTGATAGCCAATATTACCTTGTAAGTAGCCTTTGTTACCAAGTGAGTTATCTGAAATACTAAAAAGACGCCCGGATGAATCCAATCCCAGGCTACCAGATAACCATTTTGCCATTTCCTTAAAGGCTGGCTTCAAACTAGGTTTTACAAATAAGGTTTCCCCGGCATCAAAAATTCGACCATCAGATAACGAAACGACACAATGATACAAATCAACATCTATTTCACAACGAAAATCCTTAACATTGCGATAAGGGAATGTGTCAATTGTCGTCAGATTTTTCTGGATTTGGTCTTGAAAACCTGATTTTCGATACCTTAACAGCAAACCATCATCCAATTGCGCAATAAATTTCGAAGAACCAGTCTGAATCTTCACGACATTATAAAGATCAGCGACTTGAGCTGGATATGTTTGATCGTAAGATGAATCAGACATTGCTACGCCCCAAACCCAAACTCGCCCAAATTCATCCAAAACGGAACTGTTCTCTCGGTTCATGGACATCTGCTTGATTTTTGGGAGACCAGGGATCCGACGCAATCTAGAGGGGCTATTATCGAGCACGTTGGTGTGCAGAGAATCTAACCCAAGAAGGGATACATCTCTTCCCCAGGCCCAAACATTCCCCTTTAAATCCAATCCAAACTTCGAATAGGATGAGCCTTGCAAATCAAGCAATTTTGGC
>CAIKAA010000076.1 GCA_903825275.1 uncultured Fibrobacterota bacterium
GTTTTGCCATTGAACCGGATCGCTTTGGGCGTGGTGTTGGAACATCCCGATTTGTTGAGTGATGTCGGGATGAAGGCGGGTACCTGTGACCTTGACACCACGGTTCAGATGACGTTGTTGAACGCTCGCTATTTGTTGCGCGGGCGAGTCGAGCCAGTTTGGAAAGGCGGACCAATGGGTGTCGGGGTGTCTTCCGAAACGATTGGACAAATTCTGTTGAATCTTCTGATCTTCCTGCGATCGGCCATGGAAGCCACTCCGCACGAGGTGATCCGGATTACGAATCGTCAAGAAGGTGCCAAAGTCATCCTGCAACTGGAAACCGACGCTCCCGATCTTTCCGGAGTGGCCTTGGAAAGGTTGCTCTCGGTAAAAGAAGGGTCCGAGCTGAGCCAGAACGGTGGTTTTGGTCCCTTCTTCGCCCGCATCGCCGCGGAATGCGTCGGAGGGTCCGTGTTCATGCAAAGCCGCCCCCAAGGCGGTTTGATCATCGAAGTCGCACTGCCCGTGGCGTGAGCTAGCTCGACCTTCTTCCCAGCGCCCAGAAGCCAGCCGCGACAGCTCGCAGTCGCGTTTGGCCCAACGACAGAATCTGACTTCCCCTGGCGAGGGCCGAATCGATCTCTTCGGGCGCAAAACCGCCTTCCGGACCGATGGCGATCCATCCTTCCCTTTGATCTGGCGCAGGACTCTCGGTGGGGTGGCAGACCAAAACGGGTTCCCCGATCGCACCTGTCCACTCCAGCCATTCCTCCCATTCCCTGGGTGGCAAGATTTCGCAAAGCCAGGCTTGTTTGGATTGCTGCAGGCCAGCGATGGCCTTGGATCGCAAACGCGCGATCTGGTGGTCGAGTTCTCGACCGCGCGGCACCTGGACGCGCCGGGTCCACAAGGGCTGGATATGCCGCACCGGAACCTGGGTGCAAAGTTCCACCACGTCCTCTAACCCACGATTTTTCAGGATTGCCTGGGCCAACGAATGGCGTGGTGGGTCAAAATATGTCACCTCGGAAAAGCACCGCAGACGGGCTCGTTTGGGATGGGCGCTTTCCAACTGCGCGGTGTACACTGATCCCCGGCCATCGGTCACGGTGCAAGTCGTTCCTTCCACAAGACGCAGGACGCGCACCAGATGAGTCGATTCGCTTTCGTCAAGCTCCAGCAGCATTTCGGGCTTAGATGTGGAGTGATAGATCCATGATTCGTCGTATGCGTCCGCCATGGCTTGGAAAGGTAGGTATGAGGTAAACAAGACTCGCCGATCAAGGGATCGAGTTTGCATCTTTATTGCAATTCGGTGTTCTACCGGTGTTCCACTCAGTTTGGGAGACGTTCGACATGGCTTTTCAGAAGATCCAGATTCCGTTCGGCGAGAAAATCACCAAAACGCCCACCGGCGCTCTTGTTGTTCCCGACCAGCCTATCCTTCCTTTTATCGAAGGCGATGGCACGGGCCGCGACATCTGGCGGTCGTCGGTGCGCGTGCTGGACGCCGCGGTGGCCAAGGCCTATGGCGGCAAACGCAAGATCTCCTGGATGGAAGTGTATGCCGGCGAAAAGGCCAATGAAGTGTATGGCCCCAACACCTGGCTTCCCGACGAAACCGTCGAAGCCTTCCGTGAATACCTGGTGGGCATCAAAGGCCCGTTGACAACTCCTGTCGGGGGCGGAATCCGGTCTTTGAACGTGGCCCTTCGCCAAATGCTCGACCTGTACGTGTGCCTGCGCCCGGTCATGTACTACACCGGAACTCCGTCGCCCGTCAAGGCTCCCGAGAAGGTCGACATGGTCATCTTTCGGGAAAACACCGAAGACATCTACGCGGGAATCGAATGGGCCGCGGGCTCGCCCGAAGCCAACAAAGTTCTCAAATTTTTGGAAACAGAATTTCCCAAGGCTTTTGACAAAATCCGCTTCAACACTCCCGAAAAGGCCGCCGAGTTCTGGGGCTCCATCGGGGTCACTGGCATGGACACCGACTTGAATGTCGGGGTCGGAATCAAAGCCATCTCGAAGACCGGCACCTTCCGCTTGGTCCACGACGCGATCGAATACGCCATCAAGAGCGGTCGCAAGAGCGTGACGATTGTCCACAAGGGCAACATCATGAAGTACACCGAAGGATCGTTCCGCGACTGGGGTTATGAAGTCGCGCGCATGGCGTTTGGCGCCGAGCTGTTGGACGGCGGTCCCTGGTGCAAGATTCCCGAAGGCAAGCGCGGCGCCGGATTGGTGATCAAGGACGCCATCGCCGACATCACCCTGCAACAGGTTTTGACACGTCCCGAAGATTTCGACGTGATCGCCACCTTGAACTTGAACGGCGACTACCTCTCGGATGCCTTGGCGGCCCAAGTCGGCGGCATTGGCATCGCCCCCGGTGGCAACATCAACTATGTCAGCGGCCACGCCATTTTCGAAGCCACCCACGGCACCGCCCCCAAGTACGCCGACAAGGACCAGGTCAATCCCGGATCCGTCGTGCTCTCTGGCGAGATGATGCTGCGTTACTTGGGCTGGACCGAAGCCGCCGATCTGATCAACAAGGGACTGTCGGGGGCCATCGCTTCCAAAAAGGTCACCTACGATTTCGCGCGCCTCATGGAAGGCTCGACTCTGGTGAAGTGCTCGGAGTTTGGCGACGCCATCATCTCCCACATGTAAAATCCGGCTGCGGCGGGTGATACTCGGTCATCACCCCACTCGGCGTACCAAAGCGTACGCCGTCGGGGGTTCTTCCCTTCGTCTCATCCCGCCTCGCTCGGATTTTAACCGGGGGATGCCGATCGGTTTTGTTGGGCGCCTTCGGCGGCCCCGGATCAGACGGGTCCGTCTGAATCGGCAACGCCCCGAACGCGCCAGCCGGACGGAAGGCCGCCATAGGCGGGTGCCCCGTATCGAGATGGGACGACCGTCCATGCCGGCGTAGGGGCCAGGCATGCCTGGCCCTTAAAACCGACGGCACCTACGCCGATGGGGCACTGAGGGCGAATGCTGAATTGTCAACGCCCCGAACGCGCCAGCCGGACGGAAGGCCGCCATCGGCGGGTGCCCCGTATCGAGGTGGGA
>CAIKAA010000077.1 GCA_903825275.1 uncultured Fibrobacterota bacterium
GACCCGCAGGAACCGGAAAGACCTACCTCGCCATCGCGATGGCCGTGGCGGCGCTCCAGCGCAGGGAAGTGGACCGGTTGGTCTTGGTGCGCCCAGCGGTCGAGGCGGGCGAGGAGCTGGGCTTTCTGCCGGGCGACCTGAAGGAGAAAATCGCCCCTTATCTTCAGCCCATGACGGACGCCTTGCAAGAACTTTTGCCAAGGGTCCGGTACAAGGAGTGCATGGAATCGGGCATCATTGAAATGGCCCCGTTGGCTTACATGCGAGGCCGCACCCTGAAGCGGTGCTTTGTTCTTCTCGACGAGGCCCAAAACGCCACCATCCCTCAAATGCGGATGTTTCTCACGCGGTTGGGGATCGGGTCTCGGGCGATCGTGACCGGAGATCCCACCCAAGTGGATCTTCATCCTCCATCCAAATCGGGATTCGAAGATGCCTGCCGGATCCTGGCAAAAGTGGGCGGAATCGCCCAAATTCGACTGCAAAGCAAAGATCAGATGAGACACCCGCTTGTACAAGCGATCATAGATGCCTATGATTCCCGTTCTTCCGTTCCCTCGGAAACAAAGGAGTTCCTGAAATGAATCTTGCGTTTGGAAAAACCAACTACTTACTCATCGCCACTGGAATCTGCTTGGCCATCGTCGGCATGTACCTCTTGTCGATGCCTCCGGTGGACAACAAGATTTCCTTGAATGTCGCACCCTTCGTGTTGGCATTCGCCTATCTCGTCGTCATCCCGCTGGGGATTTTGTATCCCCATAAAGATCAAGAAAAATCCCAAAAGATCACTGGACAGCCTGCCAAGCGCTGATTAACTTTTCGTTTCTCTAAGGGGGCGTTTAGCTCAGCTGGTCTAGAGCATCTGCTTTACACGCAGAGGGCCGTAGGTTCAAATCCTACAACGCCCACTCGGCCACAAGCCTTGTGCCTTTAGGGGTGGTAGCTCAGTTGGTTAGAGCGCCGGCCTGTCACGTCGGAGGTCGCGAGTTCAAGTCTCGTCCATCCCGCTTCAAAAACCCTCGTCGCAAGACGAGGGTTTTTTTGTTGGTCCTTGCCGCAGGCAAGGGGGAAAACAAACCCGGCCACCTCGTCGCAAGACGAGGTTTTTTTTGCGTTCATTCTTGCCTTAGGCAATGCCGATGGTCGTCCTGAGCCATCTTGGCAACAGGATATGTTTTTGTGTCTTTCTGAATATTCTCCGACCGGGTAAATTTGTAAGGCTCAATTGTCACGGTTGTGTCCCCTTGCGGAACAGCCAGCGAAGCAGGAGGCCGGAGTGCAGGTTGTATCCACAATGGCAAAATCAGGTCGATGGATCGCAATGGCGATGGTTTCCACTTTGGTCGGATTGGCGGGATGTGCGGCGCGCGCCCCTAAGGGGGCCGAGGTCGTTCATCCGGCATGGAACGGAAAGATCGACACCTCGGGGCGTCTGGGAGTGTACCTCGCCTTGAAGCCTGGGGTGTATTCCCAAGCCGATTTCGAAATCATGTCCCGGGCCGAAGAAGTTATGAAGCTGATGCGTCCGGGACTGAAATGGGCCTGGATCGACTCCAGCCACCCGGGGACGGCAAATCTCAAGGGTTGGGATCTCGATGCTCTCGCTAGGTCTATCCGTTCCGACCCCGCACTCAAAGACCGGGTCGGAAGCGGAATGGAAAGGTCGGCAGCCCCTTTGCAAACAGGCACCCGAACCGCCCTGGGAAGGGTGGGGGAAGCCTACGGGGTGGATGTTCTGGTGGCGATCCGTTCCGATGGGGTTCGGGCCGCGAAGGATTCGTCCAAACTGTTTCAGGACCGGGCTTGGATCGGCGTCTTCGACACGAAAAAACAGGAAGCGATCTACATGCTGCAGGCCTCCAGCGAAGGCAAACAATCGACCCAAGCCAGCGCCGAAAGCGATTGGGCAAAATCTGTCTGGGAAGAGTTTCGCCTCGCGATCGCGAATCTCCCCGAGAGATTGGGGAAGTAGCAGGGAAGGAGGGAGATCGAAGCTTGGCTAACTCTTCCGGTGAATTCGATTTGAGCTGACGGGAAAGGTGATTGGTCGGCTAGCCACGAGGAAGTAATGGTTGAATTGATTGGCCGGAAATCTGCGGCTGGTGGTGCACTCAGCTCAACAGGGTCGTACCGACCGAGAACAGGAACAACCCAGCCCTCGCGATTACCTTGTTCTGAGGCACCCCCTCGAATCGGAGGAATCAAGCATGAAATTTATCGCACCTAATTCTACCCATACCGCCTTCAACTGGAGGGTTCGCACCTTGGCTTCCGATTTCAAATTGGAAGATGCCTGGGAGTTCCCGTACGAATTCGGCGCACAAGATGGGGTCGATTTGCATGTGTTCCAGAAACGCGCCGTCGAGCCCATGATGAAGGGAATTTACGACGGTTCTGTGACGGGCTTGCTGTTCAGGGTGAGAAAGGTTTTCGGTGCCTTGTTTCGCATCGACAAGAACCTGAATCATTTTCCCATTCCAGGCTGCCGGGAAAAAAGCCTCCGGGAGCGTTTGCAGGGAAGTGACTTCGAGAACGACACGCCGGAACGCGCGATGGACATTTCGACGCAAGACTACATGAGCTTCCTGCCGGTCTATACCTTCGCCGACGAAACGCTCCACGAGCTTTCCAATTCCACCGAACATGCATTGATGCACTATGCCTGGTCTCCATCTGGGGAAGGAAAGTGGAAAGTCCGGATGGCGGTGTACGTAAAACACAGGAAGATTTTCAGCGCGTTGTATATGTGGAGCATCCGACCCTTCCGCCATTTCCTCGTATATCCCCATATTTTCAGGATGTGCATGAAACACTGGGAAGAGCGGAAGGCTTCATTGAGCCCGCGTGAAATTGGGTGCCGTTGACGCAGTCCGGTTCGGGGATGGTGTGGTTGCGCGTGACCGTGAACGGGCGGTCGGAAACGATTTTGGCCGGCGCCGTTGTAGGGATCGGGC
>CAIKAA010000078.1 GCA_903825275.1 uncultured Fibrobacterota bacterium
CAAATCGCGATTCAAGGCTCCCTGTTGATCGGGGAGTGGATAAATAGGAAAGGGATCGATCTATGTACCAGGAAGAAATGGTGGCTCCCATGCGACAGGAGCTGGTGGATGTAGGGTTTCGGGAATGGAAGACGGCCGATCAAGTTGATCGGGATTTGGATAATGCCAAGGGCGTGAGTGTCGTGGTCATCAACTCCGTCTGCGGTTGCTCTGCCGCCTCTTGTCGTCCGGGAGTGGCGCTGGCCATGAAGATCGGCCCCAAACCAGATCACGCCTTCACGGTTTTTGCGGGCAATGATGTGGAGGCCACGAGTCAGGTTCGAGAGCACCTTTTGGGAGAGCCTCCCTCCTCGCCTTCCATCGGTGTTTTTCGGGACGGAAAATTTTACGGAATGATCCATCGGAAGGACATTCAGGGGCGGGCCCCCGAAGACGTTGCTGCCATGCTCCAAGGAGCCATCGCTTCCGCCCAAGCATAGATTCGCTGGGTTACCTTTCCCTCCCCGATCATTTTTCGGCCCCCCGTGGAAGGGGATTGTCGTTGTTGGGGGAAGTTTAAGTTTCGCTACAGTTTCCAGGGTTTCGGGTCGATAGCTGAATGGGGAGACTCGATCCACTCGGAACTGAGCCGGAGCGAGAAAGGAGGAAGTGCCATGAACGCCATTGTTTCTGCAAAATTGCCAAGCACTCCTCTGGCGCAAAATCTTGTTTCCGCCAAGACGAAGGCCGCGGCCTCCACCAAAGTGGAGGTTCAGGTGGCAACTCCGGTCAGCCAAGACACGTTTACGCTATCGGATTCCTCCAAGTCCTTGCAAAGCCAAGCGACAGGGGCGAAGAAATCCGCTGCCAAACTGGTTCTGCCAGAACCGAAGTTGGCCTCCACTTCCCAATGGAATAAGGAACGGATGGCGAAATTGGACCAAATTCAACTCAAGGTCCAGCAAGGGCGCTACAACATTGAACCCTTTATGGTGGATGAAATTGCGCTCCGGTTGGCGCGGTTGCTTGTCAATTCGTGAAACTTTCTGATTCGGATTGCCGTTTGGCTCGCCCCGTTGCCGGGGTCGACGAAGCGGGTCGAGGTCCCTTGGCAGGACCGGTGGTCGCGGCGGCGGTGGTCGTGCCAGACGGTTGGGAATTGGACGGACTCGACGATTCCAAAAAGCTATCGGCGGCCAAACGGGAAGCTTTGGTTTCGAAAATCCAAGCCACTTCCATCTGGGGGATTGGGATGGCTTCCGAAGAAGAAATTGACCAAATCAATATTTTGCAAGCCACTTTCCTCGCCATGCGCCGCGCTCTAGATGCACTCCAAATGCCGGTGGCCTCAGTGGTGGTGGATGGGAACCGGATCATACCCGGATTAAAAATGCCCCAAATGGCGGTGGTACAAGGCGATGGCAAGATCGCCTCAATCGCTGCGGCCTCGATTTTGGCCAAAACCCATCGGGACCATCTGATGGTGGAGTGGGATCGGATTTGGCCAAATTACGGGTTTGCCATCCACATGGGATACCCGACACCCATGCATTTGCGGGCCCTCGATCAAATGGGGCCATGCGCGATTCATCGAAAAAGTTTTGGTCCCGTGCGAAAAAAGCTCGAAGAATTTAGGTTGGACTTGTAAATCCTTGTCTGTGTGGAAACATCCGATTCAGTTGATTTTAAGTCTATTTGAGGTTTCGGATTCCCCGTCTGGCCCGGCATCCGAGAATATTTTGGCGGCTTCTGGAGAGTTAAACCCAAATCCGGACTTGATGGAGTCAAAAAAGTCCGAATGGTCATCTAGTTGTGATTATGGATGGGGAGACCAGGGTGCCGAGGTCCAATTTGAGTTTCCTCCTCGATTGCGGAAAACCTGGCGTCTGATTCGTTCCAAGGGCCACTGGATCTGTCAATTGCCCGTGTCGTTTCAAACCGCCCCGCCTTTGGTGCGCGAGGACATGAGGAGTTGGTTGCACGCTGTTCTCCATCCCTCCCCCGGCTCCCGGGCCCGGAAGAAATCGGCACAAGTCCGTATTTTTCAATGGCTTACACCAATTTCTCCGGAATTGATGCCCCGCGCCCGCGCCCAAGGAATTACTTGGGATCTGGAGGAATTGTTCAAAAAGTTGAATCACCAATATTTTGACGGCTCGATTCAGGCGATTGTCCGTTGGTCCCCTCAAATTGGAGGATTGTCGACCCACCGCCATCTTCACACAGCCACAGGCAGTCATCATCTACTGACTATATCGCGGGGGTATGACCAATCCTCCGTGCCGCGTGAGGCGGTGGAAGGCGTCTTGTTTCATGAAATGTGCCACATCGCGGTTCCGCCCAAACCGAGCCAAGGTCTACGTCGCCAGGTGCACCACAAGGCCTTTCGAGAAGCGGAGCGTCGTTATGAGGGCTATGAAGCTTGGCGGTCTTGGGAAGCTAGGCATCTGCACAAAGAACTCCGAATTTTGAAAAAAAGCTTGTGGATTGGTCGGAAATAAATGACTATAATGGAATGAAAATCGGCGTCGGCGAGTTTAAGGCGAGGTGTTTGGCGATTTTGGATGAGCTTCATCACGAAGGTGGTCAGATAATTCTGACCAAAAGGGGCAAGGAAATTGCCCAAATCACCCCGCTCCAACCCATATCGGAAACCGCCAGCCCGTTGTCTGGGGTGGTCATGCGTCCGGATTGGAGATGAGCATGGTTTTGCTCGACACGCCGATTTTTGTTGCTTGGATGGCTCGTGACCCTCGCGTTGGCCAAGAGAGAATGGGCTTGTTCGAACAGGCCAAAGGCCGATTGGCGTTGTCCGAAGCCAGTCTTGTCGAAATTGCCGAGGAACTTCGAACGAAACGATTGCGTTTTCCTCTTCCCACCCAAATTTGGATCGAGATGGCTCTGCGGGAAAGTGGTGCCATCTTGATTCCCCTCAATGGTGCCATCGTCGCGCGCTCGGTTCGGTTTCCCGGCAATGATTTGGATACCATCGACCGATTGATCGCCGCAACCGCGGTGGAATCCGACCTGGAATTGGCCACTTGGAACCCAGCACTCTCGGGCCTGGAAATCCGCTATTTCTTTTGAGGAACGTCGATCGAAAGCGGAAGACTGTCGGTACGGGAAGTGGGCAGATGGATGGGCAATGAGTCGACTGGATTCGGATCCTCCCGATGAAGGCTCGAATCCGGCTTGGGCAAAACGGGCTTGGGAATCGAATCGCGGGGAAGGTTTTTTTTCACGGGAACGGAATCTTGGGGAGTTCCCCATCGAACCGACATCATCAGAGAGAGACCTCCGGCATTCCATTTGACGTTTTGTCTCAAATTGGCATTCCAAAGCACATCGGACCAGGTTGAAGTGCTTTGGATGCTGAGCCAGTCAATCCCCAACTGGGCGGTGATTCCCAAATTCTTCCAGTTCATGAACTCGGCACCCGCCAAAAGGCTGGCTCCCATGGCCTGTCCCCAAATGGCGTTCTGGCCCTCCAATCGACCCGCTCCGACGAGCCATCGAACTCCTAGATGGGCGTCTTTGCCGCCATCCAGACGTAGGATGGATTTGGAAATCAACAAGTCGGCACCCAAACTTCCCACCAAAATATCCGAGGCGTAGGAGCGATAAAAAAACGTCGAAGGATGTGCTGTGTCGTGGGCAATGGCCTGGGCAGACCAACCTTGCCACCAGCCTCCCAAAACCAATCGAAAGGCGCCAGCACAACGCAAGGCAGTCTCCACACCCACCCGGGGGCAGATGTCCGAGCCGGGATAGGGCTGGTCAATGGTTGGACTCCACCCTTTGACGTAAATTTCGTTGCTTAGGTCGGTTTGAAAATTGGCCCGCTGGGGGAAATCGATGGCGGCAAATCCCAGCACCAGGGAAAGCTCCCCATTCCAGACCGAATCCAAAGACAGCGGGCTTTTGAAGACGGTGCGCTTTGGTTTGGCGAGGGAATCTTGGGCGAGCGCCAAGGACCTTGTCGTATCGCTCTGGGATGGCACAAGAACTCGTGAAGAGTCCATGGGGCCTTCGGGTGAGGCTTTGACAAGCAGAGTTAGGAGACACGCAAAAAGTGGTGAGATGATCACGATTGATCCCAAGTTAGATTCCTCCAACGAGCTAACTTTCCCGACCATGAGAATTGTCTTCCCTGTTTTATTGGCCCTTTGTGTGGTTTCGGGCGCACAGGAACTGAGTATGTCTGACTTGGTGCGGCGCACACTGCAGCATCAACCTCAGCTTTCCGAGGATTCGATGGATCTGGATCGGGCCGTAAACCAGGTCGATCTTCTGAAGCGGAAAGTGATTTTGCCTCGGTTCGAGGTTTCGGTGGGGTTTGGTCCGGCTCCGGGTTTTCGGCTGATGCCCAATCCAGACACAACCAAATCCGATACGGTTCGCCAGTACGCATGGGGGGAGATTGGCCCGACTTTTGGGACGGATATCAACATCGCCCAGCCGTTGAATGTGGGGCGATTGCGCGCCGGCATGGTGGCGGCGCGGGCCAATGTTCGTCTGGCCATCGCCGAATTGGATGTCCATCGCTCCGACGTGGTCAAGGACGTTTTGAACTACTTGTTCGGGTACCAATACGCGACCCGCACCCGCGTGATGTTGGAGGAAGCCTCGACACGGCTCGACAGCGTGGAAACCTCGATCCAGACAAAAATCGACAACGATGACGAGGACGCGAGCCAGACCGACTTGTTCAATTTGCGCATTGGTCGATACGAGCTCGAAAAAAGCCTTCAGGAAGCCAAGTTGGGCCAAAAGCGCGCTCGACAAGGCCTGGCTTTTTCGCTGGGCGTTTCTGACCCCGATTCGATGCGCATCACCGACAGCTTGTTGGAGCCGTTGGCCGAGCTTCCCGGAATCGACACGTTGGTGCAGGCCTTGGCGCATCCGGACCTTCGCCGACTCTCGGCTGGCCTCGATGCCAAGAAGGCGTTGGTCGAGGTGGAGCGGGCGAGCCTGGGGCCCGACATGTTCATTTTTGGAAAATTTTCCTACACCAAGGCCTGGGTCTACAACCGCAACAAGCAAAATCAGGACGTGCTGGTCACCGACCCATTGAACTCGGTTTCGGGGATGATCGGTGTGGGGATGACCTGGCATTTGAATTTTTGGAGCCAATTGGGAGAGGTCCACAGGGCCGAACTGGAATGGCAACAATTGCGTCGCAAGGAGGCGTATGCGAGAAAAGGCTTGGAATCGCTCCTGCGCGACGCTTGGCTCAAGTACTCAAGTCTGGGGGAACGGCAAATTTCGGCGCAAAAGGGCAAGGATGCCGCCGAAGCCCTCTTGCATTCGATCGCCATCCAGTTCGATGTAGATCCATCGAAAGGCAAGGACATGATCGGTCCCTACAAAACCTTGCTGGATTTCAAGAACAAGTATTGGGAAACCATTTACGAGCGAAACAAGGCCGCCCTCGACGTGCTCCAAGCCTCCGGCAAACTTTTGGACAGTCCGGTTCTTGGGGGGCCGTTTCTCAACTAAAAGCCCATTCCCGGTTCTTCAAACCGGATGCGACAGGAATTTGACAGGGGAGGAGAGGTTTCCCTTGCTGGGCAATCTTATCTTCTGGCCTAACACCAAAACTCTACCCTGAAGGATCGAGACCCAACATGTCCCCATTGAAAATTTTCGCAATCACCTTGGCCTTGGCCGGATCTGTTTTCGCCCAAACCAAATCGGATCCTGTGTCCAGTGTGAAAAAACATGACCAGGAACTCCAGGCGATGCTCAAGCGCTACAAGTCGACCGACAAGCTGCAGCAGGATAGCCTAAAGAAAATGATCAACGAAATGTTCAGCTTCCCGGAACTGGGTAAACGCGCTTTGGGAAAGACTTGGCAGACTTTGAAACAGCCTGAGCAAGATTCCTTTGTCGCGGTCTTCCGGCGCATGGTGGAAAATTCTTCCATCAAGCGTTTGGAGAGCTACCGGGCGGATTCCACGAAATACGCGGCCCCGACCGGAGCCGGAGACAAAACCGTGGTGACCGCCACCGTGTTCAACCAGGGCAAATCCTCCAAAGTGGTCTACCGACTTTTCCCGGAAGGGGAGACCTGGAAGGCTTGGGACCTGATCATCGACGATGTGTCCTCGTTGCGCAGCTACAAAGACCAGTTTTCGTCGATTGTGGCCAAGGAAGGTTTTGACGGGTTGATGAAACGGCTGCGGAAAAATACCGGAGCCTAAACTGCTCTACGCCCTGATTTTCCTTGGGGCCTTCGCCCTATGCGTCCTCGGGGTAGTGTTCCTGCCAGTCCGGATCCATATCCTTTTGGGAATGGATCGGGACGCTCCAAGTGCCTTTCGCTTCGAACTTCGGTTGTGGGGAATTCGCGTGCTTCGGATTCCCGATCCTCGCTCTCGGCGCTCCCGGTGGCTGGTACGAAGACTTTTCCAAGGTTTGGAAAAATGGTTTTCCAAATCCGAACCCAAGCAACCAGAGCCCGAGAACCTTCCTCGCAAACGGTCCAAGCCCCTCCGTCCCGCATTTGTGATCTGGGTGGTTCGGCGCTTGTTGAATTTGGTGAACCGATCGACCCGGCATCTCGAGATCGAATGTGGTGGCATCGATCCCGCATTGTTGGGTTCGTTGACCGGCGTGGTTGCGATTGTTCAAGGTGCGTTGGGAACCGAGAAGATTGGCTGGGTTCCCGATTTCTACCCCGGATCCTTTCGGTTCCAACTTCGGTGGGACTTGTCCCTTTCGGTTTGGAAAACCGTGTCTTGGCTCGGAGAAACGTTCGCCGATCGGAAACGACCAACGAGAAAACGGTCAGGTTTAGTAGTTTCCTTTCTGTGAGCCGCTACAATCAAATTTTAGGCGTGGGGGCGGCCCTGATGGACCTCCTCGCGCATGTCGACGATTCCTTCATCACCTCGACCGATCGCCCCAAGGGAGGAATGACGCTCGTCGATCCGCCCGTCCAGCGCGACCTGTTGGCAAAGCTTGGACAAAATCCGTCCGAAGCCCCGGGAGGGTCGGCCTGCAACACGCTGGTCGGCATTTCCAGATTGGGGACCAAGGCGCGATTTTTGGGCAAGCGTGGACCGGACCCGCGCGGCGATCGATTGGAAACCGCCTTGAAGGACGCCGGCCTCGACTTGTCGCTGGCTCGCGGAACCCAGGACACCGGCTGCGTGTTGTCGGCCGTGACTCCCGACGCCCAACGGACCATGTTCACCTCGCTGGGAGCCAGCGCGGAATTTGTGGCTTCCGATTTGGATTCGGTTTCACTCGATGGGGTGGGACTGGTTTACATCGAAGGCTATCTGCTGTTCAACACGCCCTTCTTCGACGCCGTGCTGGACAAGGCCAATCGCGCGGGCGTGCCCGTGGCACTCGATTGCGGATCGTTCGATGTGGTCCAGATTTTCCGCGACCATCTGCGCCATCTGTTGGGCTCGCGGCGCATTTCCGCCCTTTTGGCCAACGAAGACGAATCCCGGGCTTTGACGGAAACCGACCCCGAACCCAGTTTGGAGTGGATTTCGCAGCATGTGGATTTGGCCGTGGTCAAGCTGGGAGCGCGCGGAGCCCTTTTGGCCGAAGGCAACAAGCGATCGGTCGTTCCCGCCAATTCCGTCTCGAAGGTGATCGACACCACCGGGGCTGGCGATTTGTGGGCGGCTGGATTGTTCGCGGGCTTGGACCGCGGTTGGGACCTTTCCAAATCGGGGCATTTGGCGGGCTTGGTCGCCTCCGAAGTGATCCAAGTTTTGGGAGCCCAAATTCCAGCAGCTGGCTGGGACAGGATCCACAAGGGAATTTAGATGGAAAACCCTTCGCGTTCCTTGGCCTTGCTCTCCGACTTTGCCCGCATCCTTTCCAGGTCGCAAGGCATCGATGAAATTTCCGCCCATGTGGTGCGGTTGGTTTCCGAGCATTTGGGTGGAGATCAGTGCAACCTCTACCTCTCTGATCCGGAAACCACCATTTTGAGTTTGGCCGCCACCTCCTCGACCTCGCGGATGGTGGACATCCGCCTCGAGTTGGGGGAAGGGCTGACCGGCATGGTCGCCCAAACCCGCGAGAGCCTGAATGTGGCCAACGGTCCACGCACACCTGGCTTTCGCCGTTTTGCCCAATTGCAGGAAGACAAGCTGCTTTCCTATTTGGGCGTGCCGTTGGTGGCCCGAGGTCGTTGCAATGGCGTGATCGTGGTGCGATCGGTCAAGGAAATGGTCCAGCCCCCTGAAATCGAAATGTTGATGGTGGCCCTGGCTTCCCAGCTTTCTTCGGTGCTGGAAAGCGCCCGTTTGCTGGAAGCTTTGGAGCGGGGGATCGGCGATCGTGAAAGACGTCTCAAGATTTTGGACGAGCCGTCATCCGGAGACGACCACGGGTCAGTTTTTGTGCCTCGCGGCGAAATGCAACTGCTGCGCGGTTTTGCCGGGGCTCCCGGAATGGCCTTGGGGCCAGCCTACCGCCACGGACGGATCATCGCTCGGGAAGTTTTGGAAGCGATCGAGTCTCTGGGACCGGACGAAGAAATGGCCTCCTTCGACCGGGCTCTGCAGGGCAGTTTGGACGACATCCATCGCTGCGAGACCACCGCCGTGGAGTTGGTTGGACAGGAATTGTCCTACGTCTTCGCCGCCCAGTCCCTGCTTTTGAACGATCCGGTGTTTCGCACCGGCGTCTTCCAGCGGATTGGCACCGGACAAAATGCCGCACTAGCCATCCATGATTCGGTCGAGCATCTGGTGGGAGTCATGCGCCAGGCCCGGTCGGGTTATTTGCGCGAACGCGCCGAAGACTTTGCCGACATCGGCCGGATGCTGGTGGGCAAGCTGTTGGGCGACGTCGCCGGCGAGAGCGACCCTCGGGGGACTGTGGTGTTCGCCCAGGCCCTTTCGCCCGGGGATTTGGTCCTATTGGCCAGCCGCGGCGCCAAGGCCTTTGTGACCGGAGAAGGCGGTGTCACCAGCCACGTGAGCTTGATGGCGCGGGCCCTGAATCTTCCGGCCATCACCGGAGTCGGGGTCACCGTCCAGGAAGTCGATCCTGGCTCCCAAATTCTGGTCGACGCGGTGGTTGGCAACGTGTTCGTCCATCCCACCCAAGCGGTGTTGGACGAATACCTCAAGGTCTCCGAAATCGAGGAAGCTCGCGTCGAGATGGGCGAGGAGCGATTCCTCAAAGGCCCCTGTCAGCTAGCCTCGGGGGAATACATCCAGATTTGCGCCAATGTGGGGCTGTTGCGCGAAATGCCGGTGGCGCGTCGGCGCGGGGCCGATGGCATCGGGCTGTACCGCACCGAATTTCCTTACCTCATGCGCCGCGATGCCCCGACCGAAGCCCAACAAGTGGCGGTTTACCAAAAGGCGTTTGAGGAATTCCCCGACCGGCCCATCACCTTCCGCACCTTGGATTTGGGCGGCGACAAGATCGCTCCCTTTTTGCAAAGCGGACAAGAGGCACGGGAGCTGGAGGACAATCCCTTTTTGGGACAGCGCTCGATCCGGCTTTCGTTGGCCCACCCCGACCTCTTCCGCACCCAGCTTCGGGCGTTGCTGCGGGCTTGCGACGGGCACAAGGGACGGATTTTGTTCCCGATGATTTCGGCCGTCGACGAGATGAAGGAAGTGTTGCGGCAACTGGATTTGGCGCGCGCTGAATTGCGGTCTCGCGGAACGCCCTTCCACGAAGAAATCGACATTGGGGCCATGATCGAAGTGCCAGCCGCCGTCGAGATCGCCGGGCACCTTTCTCGCCTGGTCGATTTCTTATCTGTGGGCACCAACGACTTGCTCCAATACACCGTGGCCGCCGATCGCGGCAACCGCAAGGTGGCCGAACTCGCCAGCAACTACCATCCCGCACTCCTTTCCCTGTTGGGACGGCTTTCTTGGGAAGCCACCAAGGCCGGTTTGCCAGTTTCTGTCTGTGGGGAAATGGCCGCCGACCCCGCCTGCGCCCTTTACCTGGCCGGGATCCAGGTCGACGCACTGTCGATGGACAGCCGCTACATCCCGCGCACCAAGGTGCTTTTGCGCGGTTACACCTTGCAGGAATTGAAGGAAATCGCCGGAGGCGCGCGCAAGCTCGCCACCGCCAGCGAGGTGAATCGGTACTTGCACCAAAACGTGCGGGTGCCGCCCGAGGCGGAAAGGCTGTTCGCGGGTGGCCGATAGGGAACCTTGCCAGATGGGTTCCCGCACATTGGCCGATTTGGTACTGACGCTGGGGAGCGCGTTGCAAACGCGCTTTGGCGAACGGGTGCACAAGCTGGCCCTGGACACCGGTTTCACCTGTCCCAACCGCGACGGATCCTTGGGGCGCGGTGGTTGCACCTTTTGCAACAACGAGTCGTTCGCCCCCTCCACTGGTTCCCGACCCGAAGTCGCCCTGCAGATGGCGCGAGGCGCCGAAGTGGTGGCCAAGAGAACGGGGGCTCGCAAATACTTGGGATATTTCCAGGCCTACACGAACACCTATGATTCATTGGGTCGACTGGAGTCCTTGTACCGCCAAGCGCTGTCCTATCCCGGATGTGTGGGGCTTTCCATTGGGACCCGCCCTGATTGCTTGGGCCCAGGAGTGTTGGAACTGTTGGCCCGTCTCCAGGACGAAGGCCATCTGATCTGGCTGGAGCTTGGACTTCAGACAATTTTTGACGAGACGTTGGTGCGCGTGAACCGGGGCCACGGGTCCGAGGTGTATTTCGAGTCGAACGACCGAGCCCGCGCGCTGGGGTTGCCGGTCTGCTGCCATCTGATCCTTGGGCTTCCCGGAGAAGATCGCACTCATGCGCTGGAAACCCACGCCCAAGTGATCCAGGCTGGGGTGGATGGGCTCAAGATCCATCCCTTGCACGTGGTCCGCTCCAGCCTGCTTGCGGCCCAATGGAGAGCGGGGGAGTATTCCCCCCTGGCCCTGGGGGATTACGTGGAATGGACGGCCGATTTGATCGAACGCACTCCCCCCGGCGTGGTCTTCCATCGCTTGACTGGTACTTGTGCCGAAGAGTTGCTGTTGGCTCCGGCCTGGTGCGTGAAGAAATGGGATGTTTTGAACGCGATCGAGCGCGCCTTGCGGCTTCGGGGGACGCGCCAGGGATCGTTTAGCGGGGCATCAAAACTCGTTTCCGAATCCCCAATGGGGTGAGTTCGAAAACCAGGCCCAACCTGGAGGTTCGGGTCGTCGCGCGTCCATCGATTCCATAGACAATTCCTGTCAAGGACGATGTCGTGGCGACCGGTTTCGATTTTAGGGAAGATAGACTGCTCCACAGCGGCAATTCGTCTTGGGTGACCATCATTTCCGACCGGTAGATTTGTCCCAAACGCGCTCCCGGCCAGCGGGTGATGTGGTCGCCGCCCCAGGGGACTTCGTACGACCACCAGGTTTGGTAGAGGTTGACATTTTCTGGCGTTGGAAGAACTCCGGGAGCCGTTCCATCGCCATGTCCGCATTCGGAAAGGGCCACCAGTTTGTGTCCGTTCACCAACCGATTCAGGGCTTTCCATTCCAGGCTCAATCCATTCGCGGAATCGGAATAGGCATCCAATCCGACAATGTCGACCAGGGAATCGCCGGGGTACCAGCTTTTGGCGGCCGAATCGGTTGCGGATGTGAAGACCCAAATCAAGTTGTGGAGTTGGTTTTTCTCGGTCATTCTGTGGTACAGAATGCTCCATAGCTTTTTCAACGGCGACGGTCCTTTGGCTCCCCACCAGAACCATCCTCCTTCCGACTCGTGCAAGGGTCTCCAGAGCACGGGAATTCCCGCGTCGCGCAGCTTGGCGAGCTTTCCGGAAATGGAATCGATGTCGCGCATCAATCCCTTGTAGTCAGAATTTGTCGTGTCGGAAAGCGCCTTTTCCAAATCGAAGGTGCCGTGGTCGGTGTAAAACCCACCCCACCACGAGGGGTTGCCATTCTTATCGTTGCCAGGGTTTACGCCGCTAGGCGGGACCCAATGCCACTGGTAGGCGACGATCCCGCCGTTTTGGCCCCATCGCACGGCCATTTCCACCGGTTCGGCGGGATTTCCTCCTCCCAACAGATGGCGAGAAGGGGTGTGGTCCATCATTTCAAAGGCGACGATGGCGGGCAACTTTCCTGTTTGTTGGAACACCCATTTGGCGTTGGACGAATCGGTCTGACCGGTGACCACCTGTTTTCCGTATTGGTCCAACAACCAGCCGTGCAATCGCCTTGCTCCCAAATCCGCACGGGGGTCGATCAAGGCATCGGTGGGCCGCTCGGGTGCGGTCGCGACAATGGGAACAAGTTCGACCCAATCGATCTGGAACCATCCCCAGCCATTCCCCACAGCCAGTTGGTGGGTGCCTTGGGTGAATTTGGTTTGGGCAAAGGTCGCCGAAGTCCAAGTCGCCGAAGAAACCAGTTGGCTTCCAACTTGGGCGCCGTCGAGCAAGACATCGATGCCTTTCTGGCCAGATGGCGTGCGAAATCCAACGTTGACCTGGTAGACCGCCGTCGTGGGAATGTTTACGGAAAACGTCACCAGGTCCCCGGCGGCTTCGAATCCACCCACATAACCCGTCCCGGCATACCCGGTCCCCGCGCTTTGGACCAACGCCTTGCCCGAAAGCGTGCCCGTTTCGGCTTCCAGATGAAGGGGAGCGGCGTGCAAGGCCAACAAAAAGGGCAAGAGAATCATGGGTGTCTCCAAGAAACAAGGGATTCCAAATGTATAACTGGACCCAGGCGCTTAGGTCGCCTCGGCGGGTGGAAGTATTCCTGGGTTAGGGGAGCGGTTGAGCCGAGCCATCTGTGTTTGGATTTGATTAGAAAATCGGATGTTTTCAAAATAGATTCGGCCCATTGTCGGGCCTTGCGAAATCCGGTTTTGCACAGGTCAGCCCACTCGCGAAAGCGACGTGCTGCACTTGCTCTTGTACGCGGTGGGCGCGATTCGACAGATCTTGTCAAATCTTTGGGGCGATTGATTCACCAGTGGGCAGCGCCGGCCTCGGGCTCGAGGGCGTTCTTGCCGTTGAGCTCGCGCACCGCGCCGGGGTCCCACTCGCCCCCGCCATCGCGCTCAAGCCCTTCGAAGAAGGCGTCGGCGATGTCAAGGTATTGGGTCACCGATTCGGAGCGAAGCAGTTCGAGGCGAGCGCCGGCGACTCCGCGCAAGCTTTTCATGCAACGCGCCGAGAACTGTTTGAGCTTGCCTAAAATCCGACCTTCGTGGTCCATTTCTTCCCGCAACAATTGTTCAAAGAGCCGGAACACGTCGCGGTGTTCGCGCAAGGTCGGGCTTCGGGGTGTCTTGCCTTCGTACAAATCGGCGATTTGGGCGAACATCCAGGGATTGTGCATCGCCCCGCGCCCCGCGATGACTCCGTCCACCCCGTAGCGCTGCAACCGGTCCACCGCGCCCTGGTAGGTGGAGATGTCGCCGTTGCCAACCACCGGAATGGACGCGCGGCTCTTGGCTTCCCCGATCAAATCCCAATTCGCCCAGCCCTTGTAGCCTTGGGCCCGGGTCCGGCCGTGGATCACGATCAACCCCATCCCGCAATCCTGGGCGATCTTCACGGTTTCGAACACCGTCACGTGGTCATCCGACCATCCCAGGCGCACCTTGATCGAGCAGGGAATCGAAACCGCCTGGCGCACCGCGGTGCAGATTTGGGCCAAGAGCGGTAGATCTTTGAGCAACCCTGATCCGCCGCCCTTTTTGACGACCTTGGGAACTGGGCAACCGCAATTGATCTCGACGGCCGATGCCCCTCCCTCCTCCACCCGTTGGGCCGCCCAAGCCATCCGCTCGGGTTCGGCCCCGAAAATTTGGACCGTGAACGGCAATTCCTCGGGGTAGAAGCGAGTCTTCTCTTCGGTCTTGGGGTTGAAACGCGTCAACCCTTCGATGCTGACAAATTCCGACACCAACATGCCCATGCGTCCGCCCGCGAGCCGTTTGCAGAGCCGGCGAAAGGACGGGTCCGTGACCCCCTCCATAGGGGCGAGGTAGACATTGGGGAAGACACGTAGGTTTTGGTAGGTGAATTCCCGAGCAAAGGGAAGGGACAGGTTCAGGGGCGGCGCCGGCGCGGGAGTCCAACCGCCCGCACCGGGAATGGAAAGAGGGGCGTATCCCTCGGAACACGGATTGCAAACGTCGGCTCGGATCATAGGCGGGGCCTAAGATAGGATTCGATTTGGAGGAACGTGCCCTTAGGTTCCCGGCAGTTCTTCCAGAATATCGGCCAATTCGCCCAAAACTTGGGCCAATCCGAGCGGACCGTCCACGGTCGCGCTGACCTTCGCTCCGGGCTCGGGGCGTTCGGAAGAGGCCACATAGATGCCGACGCCATCGGGACGGGTCGAGACTTCGGTCAGGGTGGAAAGATCGCTCACATCGTCTCCGGCAAAGATCCGGAAATCGCAACGCAAGTGCGCCGAGAGTCGCAACAAGGCCCGCCGCTTGTCAAAACCAGGGACCAAGGCTTCGGTGGTCTGGCGACCACGGACGATTTCAAGTCCAAAACTCTTGCAAATGTCGGTCCATTGGTGGAGACGGGATTTGTCGCGGGCCTCCATTCCAGAATACGAGGCGTGGACGGCGACCGAGAACCGTTTGCGCTGAAGTCGAACGGGTAGGTCGTGGAAATGCGATTCCGCCTGGAGCCAAGCGCGTTCTACCGGTCCATTCCAAGCGGCGTTCGATGGCCAATCGGATACCGGGCGACCATCGGGGTCGCAACAGGCTCGGCCGTGATCGGATACCGTCCAGCACTCCGGCAGATGGTTTTTGATCTGGGAGATTTCTGAACCACAACACCCCGTCACCAAGGCGATGGTGATTTGGGGGAATTGCGACAATCGCTCCAGGACGTGGATGATTTCGGGGGGGGATTTCTCGGAACCAAGCTCGCAAAGGGTACCTGCATAGTCCAATGCCACAAGGATCCGCTTGAAATTACGGAGCCTCGACGAGGTCGCTGTGCTGCGTGCCTGGGTCAAAAACGAAGTCGTCAATGCCATGGTGCATAAACGTAACCCTGAATTAGATGTTTGGTGTGTTGATCGAGATGCAAGCTGGAATTTTTTCCTCTAGCTGAAATTTGGAAGCGTTGAATCTTATCCCGGACACGGTGGTTCCAATCAAAAGGCCCCGCGAAATATTTGACCTGGCTTTTCAAACAACCAATCTGGGGAAAGATTTATCCAAACATGTTTTGGGGATTTTTCGACTCCATAAAGATTTGAAATCGTCTGAAAACCGCACGCCATCAAAAAAACGAAAGGGTGAAGATCGCGATAGAATCCTGTCGCCAAGCCTTGGTCAGAGTGGTACTCTAAAATCCTTGGTCTTGGATTTGACTGCATTAACCCAGGAAACCTCATGCTTGGAAAGTCTTCCCATCTTTGCCGGATCCTTGAGGAAAGAGGGCAACCCAAAGGTCCGGTGGATGGCGCCTCCGAGGTACGGCCACAATGATTTTGACCAACAACACTCGCGAAGGGATTCTCTGTGACAGCAAAAAATCCCTCGAGTGCCCTTTGTTGAATTCTGGAGTTCGACTTTCGGGGTATACCGTTTTGCCCCCTCGTTACGACGATCTCCAAATGTCGGATCAACCGAACTTGGGGAGGAGATCCAAGGCCCAAAGGATGTTTGGGGAGCAGAATATGGATTTCCCAAGTTCCTTGGATGACGACGCTGGATGGGCCACCAACATGGATCTACCGAAACAGGAGATCGTTCCCAAAAAATTGTTGCCAAAATCTCAGCTCCGAAGAATGGATTCGTGAAGCCACTCTCCCCGGAATGAGGGTTTGCGGATAACACCGCCATCCTTTGATTCATGTTGGGACGCTTGGCAAAATTGGAGATTTCTCCCGGAAAAATCGGCGAGGTTCGAATTCCTGGATTTTTTCCCCAGAACAATTGATCTTGCGACATATGATCAAACTCACCTTTCTCGCTTTGCTGACCACAACCTGTCTCGCGTCGGCTCTTCCCGTCGACACCTTCACGGTCCTTGGAGCGGACAGCACGATCTCCTACCTTGCCTGCCCCCGGGATGGGGGCAAACGGCCCGCTCTGGTCTTGGCCCCCGAATGGTGGGGATTGAACGGCTATGCCCAGCGTCGCGCTCGGGAACTGGCCTCTGAAGGGTATGTGGTGCTCGCTGTCGATCTTTATGGCAAACGAAAGGTGGCCTCTGATCGCGACCAAGCGGGGAAACTAGCCGGGGCCTTTTATGGCAACCCCGCCAAATTTCGCACCGCCATGGCCCAGGCGGTTTTCCAACTAAAAGCTCGCCGAGACGTCGATTCGACCAAGCTCGGCGCCTTGGGATTCTGCTTTGGAGGAACGGCGGTTTTGGAAGGGGCACGATCGGGGTTGCCGTGGTTGGCGGTGGCGAGCTTTCACGGTGCCGTGAAGCCCTTTGGGCCAACCTCGAAGAGCGCGGTGAAGGGGCGAGTCCTTCTTTTGCACGGCGGCGCCGATCCGAATGTCACCATGGAATCCGTCGCCGAATGCGTGCGCGACTTTGAAGCCGCTGGTGCCGATTATGGAGTCGAAGTATTTCCCCATGCGGTCCACGCCTTCACCAATCCAGATGCTGGAAACGATCCATCCAAGGGTGTCGCCTACAATGCGCGCGCTGAAAAGGCCTCGTTTCAGGCATTTCACCGAATGCTTGCCGAAACAGGGATGAAGCCGTAATCAAGTGAGCTTGGAAGTGATTTCTCAACACCCAATAGCAATGGGACTCTCTTTTTGAAAAGTGAGTCCCAGACCAATTCGAAAGCCAATTTCTGATCACTTTGGTCTGTGGTTTGGGGAAGGAATGCTGGAGCGGGCTAATTCTCGATTCAAATTCCAAAAATCTCCCTTTCCAAACTGTTCGGAAAGGGAGACGTCGCGTCTAATTATTTCGTTCCATATTCGATATAGACTTTGTTAGGCAGGATCAAGGCAAAATCCAACTTGCCATCACCGTCATAATCTCCGGGAATCACATCGATTCCGCCTCCTGTGATTGCAGTTTTGAATAGACTTGGAGCATTGCTGATAAATCCTTGGTTCGTTGGCATTAAGGTGTATGCTCCATTTTGATTCACCAGGATGGTCGACAGAGTTGTTCCAATTTTTTTACTTACAATTGTGGAGCCTCCTGCCCAGCCTCCAGTGGTCGAGAAATAGTTAGTTAACGGCGCGCCGGTCAGGACATAGTTCACCGGAGTGGCCAAATCTGGATGCACGGTATTCGTTTTTTGTCCCGGATAGAGCGCCAGCCCACTTTGTTTCGCGACTTTGGTACCCTGAGTCATGTCGTTCCACAAAATATCGTCGATTCCATCTCCATTGTAATCGCCGACACAAAGGTTGACCTGTGTATAATTTTTAGAATTAAAGAAGGAAGGCTTGACCGCTGCGGTAGAATTCTGTAAAGTCCAAATCCCATTGACTTGAATCAGTTTATGAATCCAAAGTCCCTCTTGGGTTAACCGAGCAATTTCCTGCTTGCCATCCCCATCGAAATCCCCGACAGCCAACCGAACAAGGTCTCCCGCAGAGGCTGGCAAAGCCAGTGTTACGGGTGCGTTGAATCCGGCCCCATTTGAAATCCACAAAAACAGGTTGTTTTTTGTAAGCCGGACGAAATCATATTTCGAATCTCCATCGACTTTCAACGCGACTGCCGGTGTGTTCGCTGCATAGATGACGGTTAGATTTTCCTGTTTTTTGATTTCGGCCGGATAGGTTGGCCCGGGTGCTGCGCCAGGTAGAAGGGACCAGTCTCCATAGGCACTTACGGTGAGAAGATCATCCTTGCCATCACCCGTGAAGTCGGCGGATAGCGGTTGGACAAGATAATCCTGGGGATAGCGCAAGGTGACTTTGCGAGGGTCAAATTGTCTCGATGTTTTCAGAGGGTAATCGGCTGTTCCGCTCATGTAGTAGTATCCAGGTATTGCATCCGAATACACCGCAAGATCTGTCCCAGACAAGCCATTCATTTCTCCGGCAACCGCCATGGGAGCGCTAAAACTTGGTGCGTAAAATGTGTTGGCGATTGCCGACGTGATGGTATAGTTGCCGCCGATTAGCCAAGAACCTGTAAAGGGGGTTGACGTATAAAGGCGTTTTACTCCATTGATGTCGGAAGCCGTTGGGATGCTATTGATCGGAATGATCGATCCATCCAATTTAGTAAGCACAGCCTTATTGGGTTTGGCACAACCATAGGATTCGTAGATCATTACCGAGGAATAATCAAACCCTCCTATCCCTGAGCCCCATGCATTTGGGTAGTCATTCAGGTAATAACTTTGACACGAACTTTCAGTGGACACGTTGGCTGTATTGACTTTGACATACAGGTCGCGATCCGAGCGTTCATGTTCATGCGTTAAACCGAGAACGTGGCCAAGTTCATGGATCACCGTAGAAGGACTAATGTCATTGAGCGACATGCTAGAATTCTGTTGGTACCCTAGACTAGTTGATCCTCCAATCGATGTAGTCGAATTGATATTGACCATGATGGCGAGGCAATAGACGAGGCGAGTGCTTTCGACGAATTTCACGCCGGTCGCATTTTGCCAGACATCCATCTGGGCCCGAATGACGGCGATTTGAGCTGGGGTTGCCGTCACAAATCTATAGTAAACTGTGTTGCTGGGCCAAATTGCGTATCCGTTTGGTACGGTGGCTTCTGATCTGGCGGCACCCTGGAGCGAAGAGGGCTCGACCGTGGAGGAAAGGTCGACATAAGCATCTCCTCCCACAATGCATTTGTCGCCCTGGGGAATGCACGTTGCCGATCCCTGGGGGAGCAATACGGTCCGGGCCGAAGAGCTTGTGGAAGGTGTTTCCGCAGCGGTGGGTTCGACAGCACGGTTGTCGCAAGCCGACGCGAGTAAAGACATGACCGAAACGGTCAGAAGTTTTTTCAACATGAAGATCCCTTGAATATCGATTAGATGGAATGCAATGGTGCCTGGTAAATTCCAAGCCAAGCTAAAGATGGGGGTAAACAACCGGCTGTCAAGGCATTATTCAATCCAATATAACATAACATATTTCTCTTTAACCCTGCTCAATCGTTCCATTTAGTTATGAACCAACCACCCAAGGATAGCATGAAACTAGCTTCGTCTACCCGGCTACCATTGCAAGAAGATTTGACCTAGGTCCGGGCTTAGTGGAGAGGGAGTTGCCAGATCGTTTGAAGTCTGGGATTTTCGAGGGACCAACGGGAACGGGGGGCCGAAGATTCGGCGCCGACGAGATGGGCGGCCAGCGTTCCCTCTGAGATTGACGACGGCTACAGCACAGCGAACCCGGCAAAACACCTTTGGTACCAAGGGTGCGGGTTTAACTGCTGGATCTAGGTTTATGCCATGAACCGGTTAGTTTTCAAGCGATGGCCCACAGTCTTGAAGGCAAACTCGTCGTCGCCGTGGCTTCATCGGCCCTGTTCGACCTGACCGATTCCGACCGGGTATTTCGCGACCAAGGCGAGGAGGCCTACCGCAGCTACCAGCGCGAGCGCGAAAACGACGTGCTGGTTCCCGGAGTGGCGTTTCCCTTCATCCGGAGGTTGCTTAGCCTGAACGGACACGATCCGTCGGACCAGCCCGTGGAAGTGGTCCTTCTTTCGCGCAACGATCCGGACACCGGGGCCCGTGTCTTCCATTCCATCGCCTCGCACCACTTGGGGATCGAGCGCGCGGTATTCACCAAAGGCAAGGCTCCTTGGCGGTATGTCGAATCCTTTGGAGCCAGCCTCTTCCTATCGGCCAATCCGTCCGATGTGCGCGAGGCGTTGGCGCTGGGAATTCCGGCTGGACAGGTTTTGTCTTATGGCGCCGTGGTCGATGACGCCTCCGATCCGGGATTGCGGATCGCTTTTGATTTCGACGGGGTGCTGGCCGACGATTCTTCCGAGCGGATCTTCCAAGCCAGCGGGATCGAAGCGTTTCGGGAAAATGAAGAGGAACACCGGTTGCAGCCCTTGGATGCGGGTCCCTTGCTTCGCTTGTTTCGCGATCTCGGCGGGATCCAGGCCATCGAAGCGCGCCGCAAGAAGGCCGATCCCGCCTATGTCCCGCGATTGCGCATCGCCATCGCCACGGCGCGAGGCGCACCCGCCCACCAGCGCGTGGTGGTCAGCCTGCGGTCGTGGGGGTTGACGGTGGATGAGGCGTTTTTCCTGGGTGGGGTCGCCAAACAATCCGTGTTGGCCACCTTCAAGCCTCACCTGTTCTTCGACGACCAGCTGGCCCATGCCGAGCCGACCTCGCACATCCTGCCCTCGGTCCACATCCCGTTTGGAGTCGCGAACCAAGGGGTATCTTGATGACTCCATCGCCGGAAGCCTACCCACGAAAGGGGGTATGGCCGCGATCAAAACTCGGCGAGGGTCGGATTCGACGATCGATGCAAGGATCCTATCGCCACAGGGTGGAGCGCGCTGTCCTGCTGGCCAGCCGCGACGGATCGGGCCAATCTCTTTGCTCGTGGATCACCACCGGGAAGCCGAGGGAAAAATCCGTGATGCGCGGCAATGCTTCCGCGGCGCGAGCCCGCAAGAGAAGTTCCGCCGCCGGGTAGTACGACGAAGGCATGGGGCGGGGGAGCTTGTCAATGGAAAAGCCGTGAACATCTAGGCTGGTCACGCCAATGCATCCCACCGGATTGTTGGCGCCTTCGGGAGTTTGGACGACCAGCTCCTCGAATCGGCCGGCGAGCATTTCGGAAAAGCGCATTGCGCCCGCTGTGGAGGTATGCGGCAACAAGATCAAAATCTCGTCCTTGTCCCCTCGCCCGGCGATGTCTGTGGCGCGAATGGAGTGCTTGACGACTCGTCCCACCGCTTCCAAAATCTGGTCGGCGATCCGCCACTTGGTTTGACGGATTTTGTCTAGATTGGCCACCGAGACCAGCGCCAAACTCACGGGGTGTTCGAACCGGAATGCGGATCTCAAGTCCCGCCAGGCCGATTGCCGCCAAAAGGCGCGGCTCTGCAATCCCGTGATTGGGTCCAAGGTGGACATGGACCGGTTCAAGATCCGGTTGGCCATTTCGGAAGCGAAGAAACTCACCATGTCCCAGGCCACCGAGTCCGGTGCCGGGGTGGGATCGACATAAAGGACCCCCAGCCACAAACCTTCGGATCGCAAGGGGATCACGCCAGCTCCATTGGCGAGCTTCGAGCCATCGCGCTGGGGGGCTTCCAAAATGGCTCGCAAGATGGTTTCTTCCACTTGGCTGGACAACGCCGATCCCGCCGCCCAAGGGCCATGGGAGGCCATGATCCGCAGATCGACGACGTCTTCTTCCGACCAAGCAGGCGTTTCTTCCAAACGCGAGGGGGGAACCCAAGCCAATGGGGGGGTGCAGATTCCAATAAACCCGTTTTGGATCCCCAAGGCATTGAGTGCCTCTTCCAAAAGATTGTCGAGTTCGGTTTCCAAAGGCAAATATTCCTCGGGACGCAAACGGGCGCTCATCACCTGACGAAGGCCTTCGCGGTTGGATTCCAACATCCGGACCGTGGCCCCGAATCGAAGCGCGACTTCCACCCACAAAAGCAATTCTTCGGGTCCTCGGCTTTTGTCGCAATAGCCCTGGATGTTCAGCCGTTCCAGCATTTCGCGGGGAGGCTTCTCGCTGGCATATCCGGTAAGAAGCAGAATTTGGAGCGAGGGGTCTTGGATCCCGACCAAAACTTCTTCGGCGGACATTTCAGGCATGTAGTAGTCCAACAAAAGGACATCGACTTTTTCGTGCTCCAAGATCGCCAAGCCTTCGCGTCCGCTGGTGGCCAAGAGCACGCGATGCCCCTCTCGTTCCAAAATGGCCCGAGTGGCTTCCAAAAATTCAATCTGGTCGTCGATGCACAGCATCGTTTTGCCGGACAATGGCTTGGGGCCGTGGCTGGTTTTTCGGGTCATCGAGCTTTACTTCTCTTCCCTCGAAAGGAGCGTGGCGGACAAGGAGGAATCGAGCGCTTCTGCCGGTTGTTGGGGATCTGGCCATTCGGTTTGGTCCGAGAAATGGAAGCCATTCCCACCCGAACGCTTGGAGATGTAAACCTGGCGATCGGCACGCGAAAAGACCCAGCGCAGGGCGTTTTGGAAGAAGGCGTTGGGGATCGGACGGGGCAGGGTGTTCATGTCGAATTCATGCGGCATGAGGGTGGCCAAACCGATGCTGGAGCGCACCTTGCACGGTCCGGCTGGCCCAGTCAATTCTTGTCGTTCCAATTCCCTCAAGACGCGGTTGCAGAAAATCGTGGCGCCCTCCTGGGAGGTGCGCGGCAGGATTACCACGAATTCGTCGCCACCATAACGCC